>JALAGS010000188.1 GCA_022712315.1 Sphingobacterium sp.
CTCCTGCATTCCCTTTCTTTAGAATATTTAGCACATACACTTAATCTCTTTTATAAACTAATCGGGGAGCCCCATCGATCCGATAGCTGGTATCTCCATGTCTTTCAACAACTTTTAATTCCAGTGTATTTTCATCCAGTATAGATATTTTATATTTTATCCAGATATCAGCTGTCACTGGACTTCCATTATCTGCTATCATCTTTTCTGTCAAAATATCTTTGTCAATCTTCCACGAAGTTTTATAAAGTGAGATATGGCTTGCGGTTCCGTCATCTTTATAAAATGTTTCGCCAAAATATTCGTCACCATACATTGCAAAGCCTTTGTCAGCCCCATTCCCTTCTGCCTCCCTTAATTTCCATTTTCCTAAAATGAGAGAAGAATAGTTTTTTGAATTAACCGAGTTTTGTCCGAACACAAGAATCACGCTTAGTGAAAGGACTAAAGAGAAAATAAGTTTTTTCATTTTTATAAGATTAAGTTTGTACAAATACAGTTTTCAAACTGAGATTGATAATCTAAATAACCAATCTGCAATTACTTACCAATGTCCAATAATTCTGATTTAAGATATGTGCAAGCTCCAGAATATTGTATTGTATTGTCTTCTCTATTTATCAAGCTTTGTGGGCACATAAAAATTATATTTACTTCCATTATTTATCGATCCCTTGATCAAAATTACAACCTAATCAACTTTAGCGTAAATACTCGATATAAAACCAATCAGTTGCCGAAATGACTTTGTCATTATTTTTTGCCTGTATTTTATATCTATGAACACATGAACCTGACCCCTCAAAAGTTATGGTATTAGATTGGCTTCGCCGACTTAAATATGGATAGAAATTAACAGCCTCGTCGAAACTATGATGGCCACCTCCAGGAACTATGGTATATTCAACTATTAACTCATATTCTGTTGCTTTCGCCACTGGTGTCCAAGCAACTTTAGTCATACGAGGATATTGATTCATCACTGCATAATTTTCAGGTTCAAGAACTTGAGGAACATTATCGTTTTTTGAGACAACTCTATTTTGCTTTTGTGTAGCATGCTCACTTCCTACACTTGATATTACAAAATTTGTTTCAGACCATGAACTTCCTTCGATCCCGGGTAATTTTATGATTTGACCATTCTTCATTAATTTAGGTGGTGCTACATCATTACCAACATGGGCATATCCCACAATATATACATCATTACCCGACACGGCCATAGAAAGCGGTTTATAGATCGTATATTCAATATCTTTGAGATTCGCCAGCAGTTGCCCATTTTTCCAACATTTACCGATATCGCCTTCGTCTATATAGCCTTTTCCAATCTTTACAAAACCGTTTCCATTACTGTCGTCAACACCGGCTACATATACATCATTGCCTGATACAGCAACGCAAGTAGCCAGTCCAGGTATAGCGGATAGGCTTTCGGTGCGACCATTTCTCCAGTATGCAGGTTGTCCGCTTTGCGTTTCACCCACAGCATAAACATTGCCTTGCAATTGGTAAATATCAGATACCTCTTTTAATTCATTGATTGTCTCTTGTATTTGGCCGTTCTTCCAATATAACACCTTGTAGTTATCTCTATCACTCCCGATAATATATAGATCATCATCCACTGCGGCGATGGAAGTGGCATAGCTAAAGTCACTATCACCAACAGGGAGTTTAACAAGCTGCCCGTTTTTCCAGTACCTAGCTAAGTCATGCCATCTCCCATCAGAGGATTGATATCTATAAAAACCAGCCACATATACGTCCCCATTTTTAACCATAATGGAATAAGCATGATTGGAAGCACTTTCATCCTTTTCCAACTTTATCTCCTGTCCATTTTTCCAATATACGGCCTGTCCAAGACTATTGCCCGCCACATAGATATCATTCCCTGAAATAGCCATAGAGACCGCTTCAGCGGTAGTCTGCCCATCCGTAAGTGCTACTGGCTGGCCATTTTTCCAGTATACAGCAGTATACTTTTGTGTATTTTCATTGTAACAGGAACCTGCCACATAGATATCTACCTGTTTTGGGCTGCCCTTTCCATTCCCTGAATTCTGTCTGGATCCAGAAGACTTAGAATTTTGAGCATAACAGGTAAAACTAAATAGAAAACTGAGGAGCGCACAGCATCGTAATGCTAGCAAAATAGGGTTTTTCATGGCGTAGTTTTTATACTACTAAATTTACGGAAATTATAAATCAATATTCCAAATTATCAAGAGAAAATTGTACAAATAATTTACTTTAATCTATTAAACTTCAAAATATTGTATCTTTAGTTATACTAACATCTGACTGATATGAGAAAGGTAATTGGAGCAATCAATATGACCCTGGATGGATTTTGTGATCACACGGCTATCTTGCCAGATGAAGAAATCCATCAACATTATGAAAAGTTATTGCTTGAAGCTGGTGTTATCCTATATGGCAGAATAACCTTTCAGTTAATGGAATACCGGAAAGCATTTATACACAACCCAAGCGGTGAAAAATCGATGCACGACTTAATTCGGAATTTACTACAATAGGGTATCTTTAATTTAAATATACTTTTTTGCAACTTCAACAAATATCCTATTAATTACATATGGGATAGAATAATCTCTTTCTTCATGGCAGTAATAACAATGCTTTAACCCCTTACTATGTGAAAATTCGTGAATCCAGTTTGATCCAATATAGGCAATAGACGAGCCACGAAAGAACCATTTTTTGTTATAAATCTTACCATCTCCTATTTCTTTAGCTAAAGCTGTTTCAAACGGCATTCTGAAAGAAGCACCATAAAGCTCAATATCAACAGGTATATCAACTTTTGACGGTCGTGATGGGTCGTCGGGGTTACCGTTAATTAAACTATTTATAATTTGAACTCCTGAAATTGATCGTTTTCCACTGTCGTTTTCAAAAACA
>JALAGS010000013.1 GCA_022712315.1 Sphingobacterium sp.
ATACAGCATGTAGTAATAACCAAATAAACTCAAGCGATATGGGCAGAATTTTTGACTTTATAACCTTATATAAAGAAAAATACGCAAAGGACATTATGGTAGCGGGTCGAGATGGAAATGGCCAATGGAAAACTTATTCTACCAAAGAGTATACAGATGCTATTGACTCCTTAAGCAGGGCGCTTCTAAAGCTGGGCCTTAAAAAAGGCGACCGGGTGGGAATTATGTCCGGCAACAGACCCGAATGGAATTTGGTCGATTTTGCCTGCAATCAAATAGGCCTCGCAACTGTACCCCTCTATCCAACTTTATCAGCACAGGATCTTTCCTTCATTGTAAACGATTCCGACGTCAACGTTCTATTTGTCAGCAACAAAGAATTAACAGATCGTATTGAACAAGCCATCAATGAACATGGCATTCACCCACAGTTGTATACATTTGATGCGATTGAAAATTATACACAGTTAAAAACATTCATCGAAACCGCCAAAGATGATTCAACCGACCTTACCCCACTCCGCGATGCTGTTACAGAAGATGATCTGTTAACTTTAATCTACACCTCGGGTACAACAGGCCGTCCCAAAGGCGTCTATCTATCGCACAAAAACGTGTACAGCAACGTATTGGCCTGCAACCACCTGATCCGGTCAGATTTCAAAACAGCACTAAGCTTTCTTCCTTTATGCCATATTTTTGAACGCATGGTGGTCTACATGTACTATTCTAAAGGAATCCAGATTTATTTTTCGGAAACCTTAGACAATGTCGTTGCCGACATCAACGATGTCAAACCAGATGTCTTCACCACAGTACCGCGTGTACTGGAAAAAGTATACGACAAGATCATTGAAAAAGGGAAAGCCTTAACGGGGATTAAAAAGAAAATTTTCTTCTGGGCTGTTGATCTAGGGTTAAAATTTCAAGAACCAGAACATAATGGCCCTTTTTACAATATCAAACTTGCGATCGCTAGAAAACTCATATTTTCCAAATGGCAAGAAGCTCTTGGCGGAAATATTAAAATTATCGTGTCAGGTGGCGCTGCCCTTCAAGAACGTTTAGCGCGTGTATTCTGGGCTGCTGGACTTAAAGTGCTCGAAGGTTATGGATTAACTGAAACCTCCCCCGTAATTGCGGTAAACTCCTACCTACCCAATGGATTGAAATTTGGAACCGTAGGTAAACCGCTCAAAAATTTAGAAGTAAAAATTGCTTCAGATGGCGAGATCTTAGTAAAAGGTCCTAGTATTACCACAGGATATTATAAAAATGAAGAAGCAACCAAAGAAGCTTTTGACGATAATGGATTCTTCAAAACAGGCGACATTGGAGAAATAACATCCGATGGCTTCCTAAAAATAACCGATCGGAAGAAGGAAATGTTCAAGACTGCAGGCGGTAAATATATCGCTCCGCAATCCATTGAAAATAAACTGATGGAATCTACCCTAATCGGACAAGTCATGGTTTTTGGCGAAAACAGAAAATTTCCGGGTGCTTTAATCATCCCAGCATTTGATGTCCTGTCCAAATGGGCGAGCCAAAAAGGTATTGCCACAGGTTCCAACGAGGAAATGATCAAAAATCCGGAAGTAATCCAAAAATACCAAGAAGAAATTAACCGATTATCCACTAACTTTGGCCATTGGGAAATTGTCAAGAAATTTATTCTTCTTCCAAAGGAATGGACAATCAATGACGGTCAATTAACGCCAAAACTGAGTTTAAAACGAAAAATTATTTTAAAAGAGAACGAAGCCGCAATCGACAAATTGTATCAGGAACAAAACCAAGAGTAACAATTTGCACGATTATTGGAGCTGACCATCTTATTATGAAGCACGTAACACTACGAGATTTATTTACGCTCGCATACTGGAGAAACATTTGGCATGTCCTCGTCGATGCATTTAATGGATTCAACGATGATAAATGTATGAAGAAGAGTGCCTCATTAGCTTACTATACAGTTTTTTCGATCGGCCCGCTTCTCATGATCGTTATCTGGTGTATAGGCTTCTTTTATGGTGAACATCTTCGAAGTGGATCTTCAGCACAGGATCAGGTACTTGAGGAAGTCATGGTTCTCTTCGGTCAGGATGTGACCACACAGATTCAGTCATATCTTCAAAAAATCACTTTTGAGAATAAATCTAATATGGGGATCACCATAGGTATCGTAACATTGATTCTGTCCTCCACGACCTTATTTGTTGATATACAGGATTCGATAAACAATATCTGGAAAGTAAAACCGAAACCAAAAAAAGGATGGCTAAAATTAATCATCAACAGATTGATTTCTTTTTCCATCGTGATTGCCCTTGGCTTTTTATTAATTGCCTCACTGATGATCAACGGGGTTATCGTTGCAGTAACCAATCTAGTCATGACTTATTTCCCCTTTATTCCGATTGCCCTCATTTCATGGGTCAATACGGGTATCACATTTTCGGTTATTGTCATTTTATTCGGCTTTATCTTTTCCTTCCTTCCTGACGCCAAAGTAAAATTCAGAGACATGCTTGGTGGCGCAATTTTTACAGGTTTACTTTTCATGTTAGGGAGATACGGCATTTCGATCTATTTGAATCTGTCCTCCACGGCGAGCTTTTACGGAGCCGCAGGATCTATCATCGTGATGTTATTATGGATCTACTATTCGGCTGCCATTTTGTACTTTGGTGCGGAATTTACCAAGTTTTATGCAATCAAATTTGGTGCAGGCATTATACCATCGACATTCGCGGTAGCAGTTGAACAAACGGAAAAAGTTAAAAAAACTGGTAGTGATGCCGAAGCGCATGTTGGCGATACCATTCAGGTCTTAAAACAATAATTTACTTTTTTTCTTTTTTACCGCTGATAGATCCATCGATGCCAATGACATCGATGACTTTGTCGCCGATTTGCGTAATATCAGATTTTAATCCGACCATAACTGTAAAAATATTCACAGGAGTATCCTGTATCTTCCTAAAGTTGTGAAGGTATCCAAGCTCAATCCCTAAGAAGAAACCGTTAAACTTATAATCTGCACCAGCTCCTATTTTGCTCGAGAAATTCAGGTGATTTTTATTCTCCATCTTAATCAGCTTTTGGTCCGCCATCACATTTGCGCGTGGTTCGCTCGTCAATCCCACACCCGGGCCGGCAAAACCATAGACATTTAATCGCCGCATCTGCTTTCTAATGCCCCCGGAAAATGCAAAAGTATAGAAGCTGGTATTTGCGTCCTCTATACGATAGGCATAATTGGGGTCGGCCAATCGCTGCTTGTATTTGAATGAAAGGGTGTAAAGTGTGGGCGACACAAAAAACATTGGATTTTTGAGGGAAATATCCAAACCGATACTACCGGAAAACTTTGGAGAAAGGATCTCTTTAGTCTTTCCGATCGGAAATCCCATTCCTGTTGTACCCCAATAGTAAACTTTGCGGTAATGAATGGTGTCAGCACCGCCCTGAGCAATAGCATAAGCCCAAAAAGTAAACAGTAAGACGAAAGTTAGTAGAAATTGTTTCATTTAAATGCGTTCAATACTGAATAAAAACAATATTAAACGCATTTTGTTCAGAAAATCCGCAAGGCTACAGATAACTTTTTGATTGGGGTCCTTGATTGAACAATAAATCGATAATGCTTAAATCTGGGTAAAATCCATTTTTATCAGAAAATACTTGATAATATTCTTTAGGATGACTCAATATACTTTCTTTCTTAGGATGTATGATCTGCCGATAATCAATACGACCGTCCGGAACCGCAATATACTCTTCTGTAAAAGCAACCGATCGTTTAAGTTTGACCGATTTCAGAATAAGTTCCAACTGGGCTACGTTAAAATCCACAAGGTAGTCAAACTTCTCCTCGTAAAACCGTTTAAAATCATCTTCATAGTATTCAAAATAAGCCGAACTCCGATAAGCAGTCTGAATACTTAGCCAGTGCAGACGTTGCCAATCAAACTCATAACTTATCCGGATATCTTTCATGGGAACACGATCCTTATTTCCATGCTGAATGGGCACGATCAAATCCTGTATGCCATTAGCAGAAGCAATACGTGCTCGTGTACGATAACTTTGCTTTTGAAAATGCTCATATTTCTCTATGACCAAAGGAAGATTATGCTCTTGTATCGTATGAAAATAAGATATCGGTGGAAGATAACATGCTGGAAGTAGTAACTGCGATTCCATAAAAACTGATGATTTTTGTTATAAGTGACGCAAAAATAACTTAAATTAAGGATATTTGTAAAGAACAACTGGGAATTTTAGCTATAGCATGAAACAAAAAGCGTTAAACGCATTAATCTATATCATCTCTCTTCTCCCCTATTGGTTTCTATATTTGATCTCCGATGGGCTTTATTATATACTCTACTATATTATTAGATATAGAAAGAATATTGTATTTCAGAACTTAAAAAATGCTTTTCCTGAAAAAACGGATAAAGAGCGACTTGTGATTGCCAAAAAGTTTTACCGTTTTTTCCCAGACCTACTTGTGGAGTCTATCAAATTGAAAACAATTACCGCCGAGGAAGTAAAGAAAAAAATGACTCTTGAAAATGAAGAGGAATTAACGAGGCACTTCGACGCAGGTAAAAACGTCATTGGAGTAACTTCACATTATGCCAATTGGGAACTTGGCATTCACCGCTTAAGCTTAATTACAAATTTCCCCACTTTGATTGTATACAAACCCTTAAATAACAAAGATATTGATACGGTCTACAATAACATGAGGGGACGTTTCGGTGCCGAAATGGTACCGATGAAACAAATACTCCGTCATATTGTAAAATTAAAGGGGCAACCCAATATCAGTATACTCGTAGCCGATCAAACACCATTATATTCTGATTCTGACTATTTTATTAATTGGTTAAATCAGGAAACATTGGTCTATACTGGAGCAGAAAGACTGTCTAGAATAAGTAAAGCGCCTGTGGTATTTTGTTGTATTGGCCGGAAAGCAAAAAGAGGGCAATATTTTTGTAAATTCGTTACCTTAATTGAAGATCCAACAGGTTTTGGAGAACACGAAATCACCGATTTACATAATCAATTTGCTGAACAGCTTATCCGTGAAAACCCAGAATATTGGCTTTGGTCACATAATCGCTGGAAAAGAAAACGTAGAAAATGAGTAATTTACCAAAAGTAGCTGTTGTTATCCTCAATTGGAATGGACGATTTTTCCTGGAAAAATTCTTACCATCTGTTTATAATAGTTCATATCCGAATATCGAATTTGTTATTGGAGACAATGCCTCCGATGATGATTCAATTTCATTTGTCAAACAATACTATCCAACGATTACTGTACTGGAGAATGACAAAAACTATGGCTTCGCAGGGGGGTATAACAAAATATTACAACGCGTAGATGCGGATTACTATGTACTGCTCAATTCGGATGTGGAAGTGAGCCAGAATTGGATTGAACCGGTCATTGAATACCTAGAAAGAAATCCGTCGTTGGCGGCCGCACAACCCAAAATACGTTCCTTCCATAACAGGCAAAAGTTTGAACACGCAGGAGCCGCAGGCGGTTATCTCGATTACTTCGGTTTTCCCTTCTGCAAAGGTAGAATCCTGCATGAAGTAGAAGATGATATAGGACAATACGATGCGGAATCCGAGATCTTTTGGGCATCCGGAGCTGCACTTTTTATTCGCTCTAAAGCTTGGAAAGAGGCTAATGGCCTTGACGAAGATTTCTTTGCCCACATGGAAGAAATTGACCTATGTTGGCGATTGAAAAGGATGGGCTACGGTATTGGTTACTGCCCTAGCTCTATCGTTTACCATGTTGGAGGCGGAACACTTAATGCAAGCAATCCAAAAAAAACGTATCTTAATTTTAGGAATAATATGGTCATGCTGCAAAAAAATCTGCCATTAGGCAAAGCAATATGGATTATTTTCATCAGACTTTGGTTTGACTTTGCTGCCCTGGCTAAATTTCTCATCGACAGAAAACCCAAAGATGCCTGGGCAATCAGCCGTGCACATCAGTATTTCTTCTTGAATATTTTCAAAAATGCTAAAAAACGAAAAAAATACAAGGCTAAAGAAAATACACAAGGGCATTACACCAAATCGATTATTGTTGATTTCTATACGAATAACAAACATAAATTTTCTCAGCTGAATCCGAAGGATTTTAAATAACAGCTTATTTCGCAAGAAGATAAAATGCAGAAAAACGCATTTTAAAAATAAAGCAGTCATTACGACAAGATTCTTTATTTATTTTATTTAAACGTACTTTTTATTTGTAATTTTGCAAAATGTTGGTGATGGATATTGAAAAAAAGATAAAAGACTTAACGGCAGAGCTCAACCAGTATAACTATCAATACTATGTATTGGCAAATAGTGTTATTTCGGACTACGACTTCGACCTTAAATTAAAGGAACTCGAAGCGCTGGAAGCTCAATATCCCGACTTTGCCGATCCCAATTCCCCTACACAGCGTGTCGGTGGAGATATAACCTCCCGATTTCAGACGGAAAAACACCGCTGGCCAATGCTTTCCTTAGGCAATACGTACAGTCAGGAAGAATTATTTGACTTCGACCAGCGAATCCGTAAAATCATCGGCGATCAGTTTGAATATGTTTGTGAATTGAAATTTGACGGTTTATCAATTAGCCTTACCTATGAAAATGGTCGGCTGAGTAAAGCGGTCACCCGTGGCGATGGTACCCAAGGCGATGTAGTGACCAACAACATTAAAACTATCCGCTCCATTCCAATTAAACTCAAAGAAGGAGACTACCCCGATCAATTCGAAATACGGGGTGAAATATTTATGCATAAATCTGCTTTTCTCCGCCTGAATAAGGAACGAGAGGATAACGAAGAGCAAACTTATGCAAACCCAAGAAATTTTGCTTCTGGAACGATCAAGCTCCAAGATTCGGCTGAAGTAGCGAAACGACCATTGGACTGTTTTCTTTACTTTCTGTACTGCGACAACAGAACCAACCTGTTTCACGACCATTGGAATAGTTTAAACCACGTCAAAGAATGGGGATTCCACGTGAGCGAACATAGCAGAAAATGCAGCACGTTAACAGACGTTTTCGCATTTATCGATTATTGGGATGTGGAACGTCATAACCTAGGTTATGAAATCGATGGGATTGTCATTAAAGTAAATGATTATGCACAACAAGAAGAACTTGGCTTTACTGCCAAAAATCCCCGTTGGGCAATATCTTATAAATTCAAAGCCGAGCGTGTAGAAACCATACTTAACACCATTAGCTATCAAGTTGGACGTACAGGCGCTGTCACACCAGTCGCTAACCTTCAGCCTGTCCAATTGGCCGGCACAACCGTCAAACGGGCTTCATTACATAATGCAAATGAAATTGCACGATTGGACCTGCACGAAGGCGACACCGTATACGTCGAAAAAGGCGGAGAAATTATCCCTAAAATTATCGGTGTAAATCTCGACAAAAGATTGTCGGATGCAATTGCTTTTTCATACCCTACATCCTGCCCAGAATGTGGTACAGCACTTGTACGACAAGAAGGCGAAGCCGTACATTATTGTCCTAATGAAACTGGATGTCCTCCACAGATCGTCGGCAAAATGCAGCATTTCATTGGACGTAAAATGATGGACATCGAAGGAATGGGCGACGAAACAGTGGACAGCTTCTTTAAAAAAGGCTTATTGCATAATATCGTTGATATTTATGGTCTAAAAGACCATCAGGCGGATCTACAGCAGCTGGAACGCTTTGGTCAGAAATCGATAGACAACATGCTCAATGGCATCGAAAAGTCTAAGGAAAAACCCTTTGAAAAAGTACTATTCTCGCTCGGAATCCGTCACGTAGGTGAAACGATTGCAAAAAAATTGGCACAGCATTTTAAAAATATTGATGCCTTGGCACAAGCCTCCGTGGAGGAAATCGAAGGGGTGCAGGACATTGGACGTCGCATTGCGGAGAGTGTCAAAGAATACTTGGACAATCCAATCCACCAACAACAGATTGCAGCGCTAAGAAATTACGGTTTAAATTTTGAAATTGAGGAAAGGGAAATTATTCTAGCGAGCAACTCACTGGAAGGAAAGACTTTCTTAATATCCGGCGTATTTCCAAACCATTCGCGTGAAGAATTAGCAGCACTGATTGAAAGTAACGGAGGGAAGATGTTATCAGCGATTTCCGCCAAATTAAGTTATCTCGTGGCGGGAGATAAAATGGGACCTTCTAAATTAGCAAAAGCAGAAAAATTAGGTATTCCCATGATTAGTGACACAGAACTATTCGAACTCATTAATCCCAATTAAGTTTTTTAATTAAATTAATATAAATACAAAAACAAGATGAACGAGCTTCACGGCGCAGGAGTAGCATTAGTCACTCCTTTTAACTCAGATGAATCTGTTGATTTCGAAGCATTGGGTCAGCTAATTGACTTACAAATCAACGAAGGTATGGACTATTTGGTTTCTTTAGGTACAACTGGAGAAGTTGCCACTTTAACCAATGATGAACGAAAGCGCATCTGGGATTTTACCGTCAAGCGCGTGAACGGTAGACTTCCTTTGGTTGCAGGTATCGGTGGAAACAATACCGCTGAAATTGTTGAACAGATCAAACAATTTGATCCTACAGGTTTCTGTGCTATTCTATCGGTGTCTCCTTACTACAACAAACCAACACAAGAAGGAATTTACCAACATTATAAAGCTGTCGCAACAGCCTCTCCGCTACCGATTATTTTATACAATGTACCAGGACGCACAGGAAGCAATATAACAGCAGAGACAACATTACGATTGGCTAACGATTTTTCCAATATCGTAGCAATCAAAGAAGCCTCTGGAAATTTTGCTCAGTTCAGTGAAATTCTACGGGATAAACCAGCTGGTTTTCTATTGATCTCAGGGGATGATCCGGTTACATTGCCAATGATGTCTCTCGGTGCTGCAGGTATCATTTCAGTGATCGGAAACGCTTTACCAAAAAAGGTTGCTACACTGGCAAGATTATGTACCGAGGGTAAATATAGCGAAGCCAGACCAATACACAATGATTTACTCAAGATCACAGACTTATGTTTTATTGAAGGAAATCCCGCAGGAGTAAAATACATTCTTCAGGAATTAGGGATCGGAAAAGACGTCCTACGTCTTCCTTTGGTACCTGTTGGAGAGAACGTACAAGGAGCTATAAAAGAAGAATTGAAGAAATTGAACTAGCAATAGGATCATTTAGCATAAAAAAAGTTTAGGTCCCTCAAACAGATCTAAACTTTTTTGCTTCAAAGCATTGCAACATAACAATATAATACCTACCTTTGCACTTCCACAAATGTGGATTTTTAAATAACAAAATTAATTAACAAAATGCAACAGTACGAATCTGTAATCGTTCTTACCCCGTTGCTTTCTGATGATGCTGCGAAAGAAGTAATCGCAAAATTTAAAAGCATCTTAACAGAAGGCGGAGCCGAGATTGTCGCTGAAGACAATTGGGGTTTGAAAAAATTAGCGTATCCAATCCAGAAAAAAACTACTGGATTTTATCACTTAACTGAATTCAAGGCTCCAGGTGAATTAATCAATAAATTAGAGGTTGAATACAAACGTGATGAGCGCATTATGCGTTTCTTGACTGTAAGCTTAGACAAACATGCTAAAGCATACAACGAGAAAAAACGTAGCGGTGCATTCAACAAAAAAGCTGAAACTAAAACTGAGGAGGGCGCAAACTAATGGCTAACGAAAATATCCAATACGTAACTGCTCCTAAAGTAGAGGACAACCGTAAAAAATACTGTCGTTTCAAAAAGAATGGTATCAAATATATCGATTATAAAGATGCTAACTTCTTGATGAAATTCGTAAATGATCAAGGTAAAATCTTACCTCGTCGTTTAACTGGTACATCTTTGAAATTTCAACGTAAAGTAGCTCAAGCTGTTAAACGTGCTCGTCACATCGGTTTGTTACCTTACTTAGCTGATGCAATTAAATAAGGAGGACGATAGAAAATGGAAGTAATTTTAAAACAAGATATCAAAGGCTTAGGTGAGCAAAACGATATCGTTAATGTAAAACCAGGTTTCGGTCGTAACTACTTAATCCCACAAGGATTTGCTATTCAAGCGACTGTATCTGCAAAAAAAGTTTTAGCTGAGAACATCAAACAAGCTCAGTTCAAACAAGATAAAATCAAAAAAGACGCAACTGAATTAGCTGGTAAATTGGAAGCTATTAAACTTTCTATCGGTGCTAAAGCAGGTGAATCTGGTAAAATCTTTGGTAAAGTAAACAGCATCCAAATTGCTGATGCGTTGAAAGCAAAAGGTTTTGATGTAGATCGTCGTCGTATCACTTTCGAAGTAGAACCTAAAGAAGTAGGTGAATACATCGCTAACTTAAACTTACACAAAGAAGTGAAAGTTCAAGTTCCTTTCGAAGTAGTTGCTGAATAATTCAATTTATTTGGTAAACAATATAGAAGCGGCTATCCAATCGGATAGCCGCTTTTGTTATTACCTTACCTTACCTTACCTTACCTTACCTTACCTTACCTAACCTTAACATACCTTAACAAAAATTAACTGAAAAAAAATAAAAATAAATAAAAAAAAAAAAAATAATATAAAAAAAAATAAATAGAGAAG
>JALAGS010000189.1 GCA_022712315.1 Sphingobacterium sp.
CTTAATGTTGTTAATCAAATTATAAAGTTCGTATTCATTGGGACAAGAATGCGTGCATAACAAATCGTAACAATTATTAAAATTACAAACAAAATTATGAGAAAATTTATGATGATGATTTCAATCGGAGCCGTTGGATTAATGAGTTGTCAGAAACCAATTCAACTGGAATCAGCGGTATCGTTGAAAGCAAAAGCGAAAGCTGATTTAACAAGTGTCGGTAATATTTATTATGTTGACCCGAGCGGAAATGACGATAGTACGGGGACCAGCGCGACAGCAGCATGGAGAACGTTATCCAAAATAAACGCTTCAGTATTTGCTCCGGGTGACCGTATTTTGCTCAAAAGCGGTGGGGTATGGAATGATACCTTGCATATAAAAAATTCAGGAACAGTTGATGCTCCAATTATCATAGACAAATATGGGGGCGAGGCTCGTCCGATTATCAATGGAGGAGGGAAGAGGAATGGATCAAATGCACTTTATCTCAATAAAGTATCTTATTTCGAGGTGAATAACCTTGAATTGACAAATACTGTCCCTACCGGAACAAGTTACGCTGCAACTGGTATCCGGGTGGTTGGAGGGAGCTCTTCAGGTACAGCAATAAGCAATGTCGCCATTAAAAATTGCTATGTGCATGATGTGAACGGCGCTGCTGATGGACAGACCAATTATAACAAGAGCTCCGGTGGGATTATTTTAGATGGTAAAATATATGGTGCATCGGTGCAGAGCTGCCATGTTGCTAATTGCTCTGTCGAGGGGATAAGGACAACCGGAGACCGAGCTATGGCGGCAAGATCAAAAGATATTGTTATCGATAATAATCTGATAGAATATATCTATGGTGATGGTATTGTTATGTCTGGAGTAACAGGAGGAAGTAAGATTACACACAATACCGTTTATAAAGCTTGTATGAATACGGGATCGGAAAATTATGCCGGTATTTGGACAATTGGCAGTTTGAATACGCTTGTCGCTTATAATGAAGTTTATGGTATGACTGGTGGAGGTGCCAACGATGGTGTCGCTTTTGATGCCGATGGGTATGATACCAATTCGGTAACTGATGGAGATATCTTCGAATATAATTATTCGCACGATAACAACGGTGGTTTTATGCTTTTTATGAATCAAGCTAAAAATATTAAAGTCCGTTACAATGTTTCTGTCAATGATATCGGTACAACGAGGCTAAAGAAACTTTTTTTGATCGAAAAAACGACCTACGATTCCCGTGAAATCTACAATAATGTTTTCTATATCAAAAACCCAGCAGGCAGTCTCTTTCATGTTATGAATGGTGTGAGTTCAGGAAAACCATATGCTACCTTTTCAAACAATATTTTTTATACTACTTCTAGCATAAATAATTTGTCTACCCAAGCAGATAATGGATTGAAGTTTAACAATAATTGTTTATTTCCGTCGAGCACATTTACGGCGTTAAATTGGGGAACTACAGTGCGTAGCAATAATTTCTATGAGGATCCTGTATTTGTTAGTCCTATAGGCGGCAACGGGCTTGACGCTGCAAAAGGGTATGACGTTGGTGCAGGTTCTCCTGTCGTCAATGCAGGTGTTTTTATTAATAATAATGGTGGACAAGATTTCGCTGGCAGTACATTGCCTTCCGGCAATCCGGATGTAGGGGCATTTCAGCATGCTGTTATTGCTAACGCGGGGAGCTCTCTTGCAGATGCCTATGTCCGTAATGGCACTTATGCCAGCACAAACTATGGTACTACAGCTGATCTTGTCGTCAAATCTGATGCTGCTTCCTATTCGCGTAAAGCATACACTAAATTTGATCTTGCGATGATCACTAAACCGAAAGTCAGTTCGGCGAAGTTGAAAATGTATGTTGCGGGAGTGAATACGGCATCACAACGAACCATTAACATTTATACAACCAACACCACATCTTGGTTGGAAAATAGTATTAATTGGAACAATGCACCGATGGATACTGTACTCGTGGGCAAGATTGCCGTTTCGGGGATCGGTTTACAGACCATAGATGTCACATCTGCCATCAATAGGTTGCTGACTGGGACTGATCGCAAAGTATCTTTTCTATTTTTAAATGCAGGTGCTGCTTCGTCGACAAATGATATGTCTTTTAGTAGTAGGGAAGCTGCCAGCAATAAACCAACTTTGGAACTACAATATTAAACTGAATGCTATTTGAAATAATTTCATATTCTTTGGCATAACAAAATCAAAAAGCCACAAAGAGTTTGTACTCTTTGTGGCTTTTCGGGAAATAACACGGGAAATCGCAAAAGCAGCATTTGAAAATTAGTCCCGAGCGGAATATGCAAACGCATATCCAGCCTATTCGTCATACTACAGCCAGTTTTTTTATGCAAAAAGGAATATCGCTTACATAAGGAATATTATTTCGTAAATTCATCCTATGGAGCAACCGATAGCAGGATTTGAATTGCTTCTTACTACTAAGAAAGGAATGCATGAAAAGCACGAAACGAAATAAAGGTTTTCTCTTCAAACAATATGACGAGCCGTTTCAAACGCCTTTTGATAAATTATTTGATATTTTCAAAGAACTGATTACCCATACTTCAGGTGATTTCGATGAAGCCATTGATTGGTTAAGGCAATTGGATAAAGAGTTTAAACTCACGACCCCAGATTATACAATAGACGACTTCATAGCGGATTTGAAGGATAAAGGATATATCAGAGAAAGGCTGGAATCTACTGGTGAGGGTGGGCTGGATATTACCTCGAAGCTGGAGAAGGCGCTGCGGCAGCATGCCTTGGACCAAATTTTTGGAAAAATGCGAAAAGGAAGGTCGGGCAATCATAAAACCAACCACCAAGGACGCAGTGACGAAAATATGGGCGATTTCAGGAACTATCAGTATGGAGATGGCCTAGAAAAAATAGTTTTGACCGAGAGCTTAAAAAATGCGCAGATCAATCACGGGGTAGGCGAGTTTGCTTTAGCGGAAAATGATCTGGTGGTTGAGGATACCCAGTTTAAATCGCAGATGAGCACAGTGTTGATGATTGATATCAGTCACAGTATGATTTTATATGGAGAGGATCGGATTACACCTGCAAAGAAAGTCGCAATGGCTTTATCGGAACTGATTCTGACACGTTATCCGAAAGATTCACTTGACGTTATCGTGTTCGGCAACGACGCCTGGCCTATTGCGATAAAAGATCTGCCTTATCTGCAAGTTGGACCATTTCATACCAACACGGTCGCGGGTTTAAAATTAGCGATGGATTTGCTACGGCGGAAACGCCATGCGAATAAGCAGATATTTATGATAACCGATGGAAAACCGAGCTGTTTAAATATGCCAGACGGTACTTATTATAAAAATCCTATGGGGCTCGATCCGTTTATCACCAGTAAATGCTATAGTATGGCGGCGCAAGCTCGAAAGCTGGGAATACCTATTACCACTTTTATGATTGCTTCAGATCCTTATCTGCAGCAATTCGTCGACGAATTTACAGCTTCAAATCAAGGGAAAGCTTATTATACAGGACTTGGAAATCTAGGTGAAATGATTTTTGAGGATTATGAAGAAAACCGTAAAAAAAGAATACGATAAGAATATATGGATTACACGAAGATAACAACATTTGGTGCATTAAAAACTTCGGGTTATAAACCTCAAACAATAAAAGAAGAATTGCGTCAGAATCTGATTACAAAAATAAGGAAAGGTGAAACAGTGTTCACCGGTGTACATGGTTATGAAGATACAGTTATTCCAGAACTTGAAAGAGCTATTCTTTCCAAGCACAATATTAATTTTCTAGGTCTCCGTGGTCAGGCAAAAACACGTTTAGCTAGACTTATGGTCAATCTGCTGGACGAATATGTTCCGGTGGTACAGGGTTCAGAGATTAATGATGATCCGTACAATCCTATATCACGTTATGCCCTGGAGCTATTAAAGGAGAAAGGCGATGAAACGCCGATAAGCTGGCTTCATAGAAATGATCGTTTTGCTGAAAAACTTGCCACTCCTGATGTAACTGTAGCCGACTTGATCGGTGATGTGGATCCGATCAAAGCAGCAAATTTAAAATTGAGCTATGCAGACAATCGTGTGATTCACTTTGGCATGATTCCAAGAGCAAATCGCTCCATATTTGTTATTAATGAACTGCCTGATCTTCAGGCGAGAATTCAGGTGGCACTCTTCAATATCTTACAAGAGGGAGATATTCAGATCCGTGGTTTTAAGCTGCGTTTACCCTTAGATGTGCAGTTTATATTTACTGCGAACCCGGAAGATTATACCAATAGAGGAAGTATAGTGACACCCCTAAAAGATCGTATAGGATCACAGATACTTACCCATTATCCAGCATCAGTTGAGATAGCAAAGGCAATTACTGCGCAAGAGGCCAATCTAGAAGCGGCTCAGAAGGAACAGATATATGTCCCTGAATTGGCTCGAGAGTTGATTGAGCAAATAAGTTTTGAAGCCCGAAATAGTGAATATGTTGATGAAAAAAGTGGTGTGAGCGCTCGTATGAGCATAACGGCTTTTCAAAACCTATTAAGTACCGCCGAATTGCGCATGCTTAAAAACGGCGCACAGACAACATCCATCCGGTTAAGTGATTTTATGGGCATTGTACCAGCGATAACGGGTAAAGTTGAGCTTGTTTATGAAGGTGAGCAGGAGGGGGCCGATACGGTTGCATTGCAACTGATTGAAAATGCTGTCAAAAACCTTTTTCCAGTCTTATTTCCTAAAATTGAGAAGCTGGAAAGAGAAAACGAACGTTATCCTTACGATGATATTGTTCGCTGGTTTTCAGAATCAGAGGGTATTGAATTATCGGATGAGCTTAGTGATACCGAATATAAGCGAATTTTGGATCAAGTGACACCTATCCATGCTTTAATTCAGCAATATCAACCGGAAGCAACGCCTAAAGATCTCCATTTTTTGATTGAATTTGTATTATGGGGACTAACACTCCATAATAAATTAAGTAAATATAGATTAGGGAACGGTCTACAATTCCAAGATAACTTCCAGGGTTATCTGAGAAACAATCTATAAACGGATTATTAACAGCACAATGGGCAAGTTTAGTAGATAAACTTGCCTGTTTGTTACGATAAGGGGTCCACTATAAAAGTACTATATTGAAGGGAAATTAATTTTTCATTAAGATTAAATCGATCACTGGAGATAAGATTGCTTCCTGCATTCGAATTTGTGACATAAAAAAGCAAGTTAGGACAACGAAATGTTTTGGCAGATTAAAAAATGTGGAACGACATTGTCGCTCCACAGGATGTTTTTCATTGTAGTATTGTAGGATTTTTTCCAGTATTCTTATCAAATCAATTACGAAGTTTTAAATGATAGGATAGGTATCTCCATTCATCATAGCAATTACTTCTTTTGATTAAGTTTACTTATTGAGCAAATGTACCTTAGAATAGAGGTAGAAAAAATATGAAAAACATACTTTTTTATGTGAAAATGGGAATAAAATTCTGTCGCTGTATGATTTATTGTATCAATAGTGTTCTGTTTTGTTCCACAATTATTAATTGTCAAAAATAATCAGTTGATTCGTTCTTTATTTGCTTTAGCGTTGATTTGCGATATTCATATAGCATATGGGGTTAAGGCCATAAAGTCGATGAATTTCTTCATTTTCTTTAGACGCTGCGACAACAGAAGTTGATGAACCTACAATTGATTGCTCCGGATTGGAGCTGATTTTATCCTATAAACCCTGGCAAATCAATGTTGAAAGAGTTCTATTCGATTAGACCATATGAAAAGACAATATAGTTGCGGTTTCCTACATGCCTCTTTTTTAGTCAGTGCGGTGTCTATACCACTGATTTTCCTTTTTTCCTGTTCAACTAAGCGGGAAATGGTGTATCAGCATGAACTTAACCGATTAAAAGACGTTGCTAGGACCAATCTGATGGGAAATATAGATGAATTCAATTCCTACGAGCACAGACCAAAATCGGATGGCCCATATGATGCGTCTAACAATAAAGAATTTCTGGTCAACAATATTCCCTATTTTGAGAGTTCCAATGATACATTGCGTAGAATTTATAATTACCGCTGGTGGATGATTAGCAAGCATCTACGGAATTATTACGATGCGCAGGATACAAAAAATTACTGGGTCATTACAGAGTTTTTTGGATACCCCGCCTGGGGATCTTTAAGTGGGGCTATTACCTGTCCGACAGCTCACCAGTTTTATGATGTACGTTGGCTCCGTGATCCTAAATACCTCCAATCCTATGCAGAATATTTTATGCTGGGATCGGCTTCCAGATTAAATCAAAGAGAGAATGGAAACTTTTTGACCCATCTTAGCAGACCAGAAAGTGTTCATTTTTCCAGTTGGATGATTGATGGTATTGAATCGTTTTTGAAAATTCACCCTGATAATACATGGATGCAGAAGATACTTCCTGCGATGGAAAATCACCAGCATCTCCTGGATAGTCTGTTTACGGTAAAAAGTCCAGGATCCAAGACCGATGGTATGTATAAAATTCTGGATCTCTATGACGGAATGGAATTTAGTCTTTCGGCGGTTTTGGGCTTAATTGAGAGTAAAGGCCCCTATGAAATTTATACCGATAGCACTTGGAAAGAGCTTTATCTTGGTTGGGGGACAACCGACAAAGCGGAAAAAACGACACAGGGAAAGGATTATCCATTGGCTTTTACGAAAGGTTATCCCGATTTTTATCTTGTAAGACCTTCCGTCGGAAGCTATTCCTATGGAAACAATCAATCGCTATACCATCTGTATGCTTTGGAACAACAAAACAACCCTTCCGTTAAAGTACAAGAAAAAGTAAACTATTATAAGTTTAAATCGACAGAAATTCAACGAAAGTTTCTCAAGACACTTTGGAATTCAGATGATGGATTTTTCAATAGTTTCTCCGCCGGTGATAATGCCTATGGGGCTAGAGATTATGAGGCTAGGGTAAGGGAGTCAGTTGGTTACACACCCTGGTATTTCAATATGATACCTAGTCGGGAGAATAAAAAGTATGAAGTAGCCTGGGAAATGTTTACCTCTGAAAAAGGATTTAATCATCATAAAGGAATGACCACCGCAGAAAGACAGCATCCCTATTATAATGAACAGGCTTATGCCTGGAATGGTAGGGGCTGGCCTTTTCAAAATTCGGTTGTATATAAAGCATATGGCAATTATTTAAGAAACTATAAAAATCAAATTACTGCAAGGGACAAAGAGATCCTCTATGAACAAATTATGAAGCTTACACGACTTCACGGTTATGCCCATCCAAATATCGGTGAATGGTATATCCCAAGTAACGGCCTTGAATTTGGAGGGCAAAATGATTACTTTCATTCCACCTATCCAGACATCATCATTGCAGATCTCATTGGGTTTAAGGGGACGCATCACAACAGTTTTCAGGTTCAGCCACTTATACCCGCAGGCAAAATGGATTATTTTTATCTCGGAAACTTAGATTATCATGGGAAAACGATTGACATTGTTTGGAAAAACGACTGGGATCAAGACAAACCCGGAAAACAGTCGATGTTATGTATCTGGGTTGATCATGTGTTGAAGGCGACCAGCAAAGCGCTTGATGTCAAAATGGAGGTAAATTTGGATTAACCGAAAAGCACTGGTACTCCTTTCCCATATCGGGTCAATATTGGGCAAACACTCCTTATCCGACAGAAGAAAAATCAACAGCAGGGCAGAAAGCGAAATAATATAAAAGTAAATTATATGATATCGATCGCTGCACGTTATTTAAAATATGACAAACTAATATTTTGATTTTATTGTTAGCAATTGTAGCAGTTTAACACATAATCATTTTAAAATATATGCTTAATTACGATTGTTTAAAAAAAATAAAGATGTGCAACGGAAAAAATAATTCAACGGGATTACTTCTCGCCATGGTGGCGGGAGCAGCACTTGGTACATTGGTCGGTTTGTTAGTTGCACCGAATAGTGGAAAAAAAACGCGAAAAAAAATCAAGGCGAAGACGAGGGATCTCAAAGAACAGGCAAAGCATAAGTATGAAGAAGTAGCTGACAAGGTAAAAGAAGAGTTTGAACACGTATCATCCGCAGTTAGTGAGACAGTGGGGCATGTCGCTGATAAGGTCTCTGATGAAGTTGATAAGTATAAAGATGAAATAAAAGCTAAATCTGCCGAAGGTGCAGAGGCCGTAAAAGAAGCGATTAAAAACCAAAAAGAGGAGTAGTTTTTAGTATTTCAAACAGCAGATCGGATCTATTATTTAGATCCGATCTGCTACCCTCAGAGTCGGTGTACTGAAAACCCAAAAGGAATTCCATAGCTGAGCGTTTAATTTTTTTGTTAATGATTAACGCCGTCTTTAGATCAGCTAGTCCAGTTTGTAAGCTTGAACAGTATTCGTTCTGACGGTAGGTACATAAAGTATCCCTGAAGACTTATCATACCCGATATCGGCCGCACTTATCTTTTTTTCACGTGTGTCAAGTAATACTGTATTTGAACCGTCAGATTTGACATGGTAGATCAGTCCTTGCCAGCCAGAAACTATAAATTCATTGGGTTTGATCTGTACGACGCCATCCAAACCACCTTCCATACCTTTTGATATAACGGTTTTTTTATCCTGGTCTATCTTAACAAGCGCTCCATCTGACAGGACATATAGATCTTTCCCGACAGCCAGCAGCCCGTTTGCACCTTTGAGATTTTCGGCATATAGCGTAGGGGTGTCATTTTCAATACGATAGATTTTTCCATGTCGTGTATCACTCACATAGACAATCCCCTTGGCGTCTACAGTAATGTCGTTGAGCAGCTCGGCGCCATCGATGGGAATTCTTTTAATGATACTTGCTTTATCCACATCGATTACGGCAATGGATTTAGAAAATGCTTCTGCAGCGTAGAGCCTATTTTTGTGGATTCCTATGCCCAATACAGCATTGAGTCCAGTAACCCAATCTCTTTTGATAAAGTTTCCGTCCATATCTAGTTTGCTGATGAAAGCTGTTGCGTTCGGTTCGAAAGCGACCGTATTTGACACATAGAGCACTTTGTTTTTAGAATCTACCCAAACGGATTCAGGCGATCTTAGGGTGGTATCCGATTGCCACAACGGTGTTAAAGACCGCTGCCCAAATAGGATCTGTGTGAACATGATAAGAATAAATGTGAACGTAATTTTCATAGAAAATCTGATTGAGGTTTATATTAAGTTTAATTTATTCGTATTGTATGAAGGTTGTCCAAGTGAACTTTTTGTCTCCAACTGAAAAAAAGAAACAGTTGAAGTCAAGAAGAAATCGACCATCAAGACCTTGTAATATACATAATTAAGCCCATATTGTTTGCTTCTTCAAGAGAAAACATAACTCGAGAATACGGAAACGACTGGTTTTAACTTTTCCAAATTCAACCTTTCTTTAGTAACTTTAAAGGTAGCCGACGCTGATCGCAAGGTTCGTTGGTACATCGCGATACTTTTGCTTTGTACTGTTTTGGTCGACGTAGGCATCGTATGCAACTTATGATAAAGCCAGGGCGATATACGTCGGCCTAAATAACATGATGCGGTTAGAATTGCGGTTTAGCTTATTAGGATGATTCATAAAAAAAGTAAAAAAATGCTTCTTATTATTTTATTCATTGTGGCGGCAGTTGTCGGAGGTATAGC
>JALAGS010000190.1 GCA_022712315.1 Sphingobacterium sp.
ATGGCTTAATTGTTGATGACATTATTTAAAATAATTTTAAGGTTTGAAATGCAGAATTTACTACATTTATATATCCTTAATATAAAACAGAAAGGTATTCAATGGAAGCAAAATTTTCACCGCGCGTAAAGGATGTCATATCGTACAGTAGAGAGGAAGCTTTAAGATTGCGTCACGATTATATTGGAACAGAGCATTTATTGCTCGGCTTGATTCGTGAAGGCGATGGAATGGCGATAAAAATCCTTAAAAACATAGGCATTGACACAACAGCCCTACGTCAATCTGTGGAGGACGCAGTGAAGGGGGCATCGGTTTCACGCGCTCCTATTGGCAATATGCCATTAACAAAACAGGCTGAAAAAGTTTTGAAGATTACTTATTTGGAGGCTAAAATATTCAAATCGGACATCATCGGAACGGAGCATCTATTATTGGCTATCTTACGAGATGAAGATAATATTGCGTCTCAGATTTTACAACAATACAATGTGACTTACGACATCTTCAAATCTGAAGTTGAGCAAAATAGAACGACCATCAAGGATGAGGCTCCGGGCTCTCCTACCGGCGACGATGATTTTGCTGAGGATGATCAATATATCCAACCTAAAAAAGTTTCGGATATCAAATCCAAAACTCCGGTATTGGACAACTTTGGCCGTGATTTGACCAAAGCTGCCGAAGAGGGTAAATTGGATCCTATTGTGGGTCGCGAGAAAGAAATTGAGCGTGTATCTCAAATTTTATCCCGACGCAAGAAGAACAATCCTTTGTTGATCGGTGAACCGGGAGTTGGTAAATCAGCTATTGCGGAGGGACTTGCTCTTCGTATTGTCCAACGCAAGGTCTCACGTGTACTATTCAATAAGCGTGTAGTCACATTGGATCTGGCTTCATTGGTTGCCGGTACGAAATACCGTGGTCAATTTGAGGAACGTATGAAAGCAGTTATGAATGAACTGGAAAAATCACCGGATGTCATCTTATTTATCGATGAGATTCACACCATCGTTGGTGCAGGTGGCGCTTCAGGATCATTGGATGCTTCCAATATGTTCAAACCAGCCTTGGCAAGAGGAGAAATCCAATGTATCGGTGCAACCACATTGGACGAATACCGTCAATACATTGAAAAAGACGGTGCTTTGGACCGTCGTTTCCAACGGGTAACGATCGAACCGGCAACACATGACGAGACGGTAGAAATATTGAATCGTATCAAGGAGAAATATGAGGATCACCACAATGTCACTTATACTCCCGAAGCGATCGAAGCCTGTGTATCCTTAACGACACGTTATATTACAGACAGGTTCCTACCAGATAAGGCAATTGATGCTTTAGATGAAGCAGGTTCTCGCGTGCACTTGAACAATATTCATGTACCGCAATCCATTATAGACATTGAGAATAAAATTGAAGAGGTCAAACTGGAGAAAAACAAAGTCGTTCGTAGCCAAAAATATGAAGAAGCTGCTAAACTGCGTGATACAGAGAAAAAATTGATTGAAGAGCTCGAGAAAGAAAAAATCGCTTGGGAAGAAGAGACGAAGTCAAAACGCTATACTGTTTCAGAAGAAAATGTTGCTGAGGTAGTGGCCATGATGACCGGCATTCCAGTACAACGTGTCAGTCAAACAGACAGTCAAAAACTGTTGAATATGGCTGAGTTGATGAAGGGAAGAATCATTGGTCAGGATGATGCTGTAGGTAAATTGGTGAAAGCCATTCAACGTACCCGTGCGGGTTTAAAGGATCCTAAAAAACCGATTGGTTCATTTATATTCTTGGGTCCTACAGGTGTTGGTAAAACAGAATTGGCGAAGGAACTCGCGCGATTTATGTTTGATACCGAGGATGCACTGATCCAAATTGACATGAGTGAGTACATGGAGAAATTCGCGGTATCTCGCTTGGTTGGAGCGCCTCCAGGATATGTTGGTTATGAAGAAGGTGGTCAATTGACGGAGAAAGTACGTCGTAAACCTTATGCAGTTGTTTTATTGGATGAGATTGAAAAAGCTCACCCAGATGTCTTTAATCTGTTATTACAGGTATTAGACGAAGGACAATTAACAGATAGTTTGGGTCGTAAAGTAGACTTCAGAAATACCATTATCATCATGACTTCTAATATTGGTGCACGCCAATTGAAGGAATTTGGTCAAGGTGTTGGTTTCACCACTGCGGCAAAATCACAACAATCTGATGCGCATTCACGTGGAGTTATTGAAACAGCATTAAAAAGAGCTTTTGCTCCAGAATTTTTGAATCGTATTGACGATGTGATTGTCTTCAACTCGTTGACAAAAGAAAATATCTTCAAAATCATCGATATTGAATTGAAATCATTATTCAAACGAATTGCAGATTTGGGTTATACGATCAATTTGACGGAGGAGGCAAAAGACTTCATCGCGGATAAAGGTTATGACAGTAATTTTGGCGCACGTCCACTAAAACGAGCAATCCAGAAATATTTGGAAGATCCTATTGCGGAAGAAATCCTCAAAGGAAATGTACAGACCGGTTCAGTTTTGACCGTGAGTATTAATCCTGAAACCAAAGATATTGAGGTTTCTAGCTCAGACTCTAAGTCTTCAAAAGACACAGCTGAGAAGTAAAGCTAAGCTGAATCTAAAAATAATTTCAACAAAATGCACCTTTATGGTGCATTTTTTGTTGTAATGAAAGTTGACGTTAAACTTTCGCACTATTTTATCGTCCTTTAATAAAAAAATTATCACAAATAACACGAACAATATGAAAAGACTTTTATTAGCAGCACTAATTGGAACCGCAGCCTTGGTTTCATTTTCTTCTTGTAAGAAAGAGTATGTTACACAAGAAGTGAACGTTTTAGACGGCACAAGTTATGTATTTCCTGTAAAATCAGGGGATTGGGACAGAGAAGGCAATAATACCTATATAAAAGATATCCAAATCTCCGATCTTGATAAACGTTATTATGAAGACGGTCATGTCAGTGTGGCCATCAATGTGGATTCTACACCTGACAGGTATGTAGCGATCCCTTCTGAATTAAAAGGTTACAAGTTTTCGTACAACTACTCCATCGGCGTAATACGCATATACGCTAATGGCCTATCAAGTCCACCCGAAAATATGATTATTAAGGTCGTTCTAACTGACGCTACTATAGGAAACTAATAAAAAACATAAAAATAACAATGCCTCAATAGTTTAATTCCTGTTGAGGCATTTTTTTATGTTAACTATCCTTTCAGTAACAACTCCGCATGTTCCAGTGCTGCATCTGTGGGATTGGTACCACTGAGCATCTGAGCAATTTCCTTGACTCTCCCCTCTTGATCTAAACGAACAATGTTAGATATGGTTCGATTGGCTTTGTCTTCCTTATATACCTTATAATGCGCAGCACCTTTAGCTGCAATTTGCGGTAAATGGGAAATAGCAATGACCTGCATATTCTCAGCAAGACTTTCCATCACCTCTCCTACGCGTAGCGCAACCTCTCCAGAGATTCCTGTATCGATCTCATCAAAAATAATAGTAGGTAATGCAGAAGTTTTAGCAACTAAGGATTTAATGGCCAACATAACACGAGAAAGCTCTCCTCCCGATGCAACCTTATGAATCGATTGCAATGCCTGTCCTTTATTGGCCGAAAATAAAAACTGTATTGAATCCATCCCTGATTCCCGCATATCCCCCTCCTTTAATGGTTCAAGATTAATTTGAAGTCGTGCATTCGGCATACCTACATTTGACAAGGTCGCCTGCACATCCTTTGCGATCATCTCCAGTACCTTTCTCCTGGCTGCTGATAGTTCCTTTGCGTTTTTCTGGGCAATGGCTAATTTAGCCACAACCTCTTTTTCCAATCGCTCCAATTGCTCATCCGAAGAATTTATAGCAAACAGTTTGGATTCAAGATCATCACGTAATTTGATCAACTCCTCAACGGAGTCCACATGATGTTTTTTCTGTAAGGAATACAATAAGCTCAAGCGCTCATTGATTTCCAATAAAGTACCTTCGTCGATTTGGGTATCCTCCTCAAGAGAGCTCAGCTCTGCAGCGACATCCTTCAGCTCAATCCATGTGCTCTTTAATCGTGCAGCCAAATCTGCAGCCTCAGGCAGAAATGAGGCAATGCCTTCCACCTGGCTCATCGTCTCTTTTAAACGGCTTAAAACTGCCGTATCTTCATTTTCCAATAGATGTGATGCCCCAGTTAGTGCACGCTTGATATCTTCTGCATTTTCCAACTGCCGCTGTTGTACTTCGAGTTGTCCCTGTTCATCTGCGACCAATCGGGCGGCGTCAAGTTCATCAAATTGAAACTGAAAATAATCCTGTTCTATTGCAGCTTTTTTTACCAGATCCTTAAATTCTTCGAGTTCTTTTTTGGCTTTCTTATAAGCGAAGAAGCTCTCTCGATGGCTTTGCTTCAGTCCGAAAGAGCCTGCTACACTATCCACTACCAAAAACTGAAAATCTTCTGTATTAATCTGCAATGTTGCATGTTGAGAATGCACATCAATCAACTGCTCGCCTAAAGCTTTAAGGATAGCCAGGGTGACGGGAGAATCATTAATAAATGCCCGGGATTTACCATCGGGAGATATCTCTCTTCGAATAATCGTATGGTCCGCGTAATCGAGATCATTTTCCTCAAAAAAACGAAGTAGCTGGTAAGAACCAATTTTAAATTCCCCTTCAATCACACATTTCTTGGTTGGGTCGAAAAAATGCTTGCCCTCTGCTCTATTTCCTAAGATCAACGATAATGCTCCCATGATAATAGATTTACCGGCACCGGTTTCACCGGTAATCATATTCAAACCTTTATCAAATTGGATTTCCAATTCGTTGATGAGCGCATAATTTCTAATATGTAAGGTATCTAGCATATTCTTGAAGGTCTAATTACAGTTTAGAGGAAATACCGTTCCTCAATCGGATCCTATGTTTCATGAACCTTTCTGTAGGTAATTTACCTAAAACTCAGGCGATTTCAATATATTTTATTTAAAAAAAACAGCTACTCTGCTTTAATAACATGCCCACTTTTAATATTCTTAGGTACTAAATACTAAAAATAATATCATTTTTCCAAATTAAAAACTACTATTTTTAGTAAACTGATTTTATTTTTGACAAAAGAATGTTCTCATTTAGCACTATTGACATGAATAAATCCCTATTTTTATGGCATGCAAGATTATAGTGCTACGCTTAAAAAATACATGCCTGAAGAAGCTGCGCCGATTATATCCAACTGGATTAATCATACCCGCTGCTTATTTAAGATCTCTCGTTCAAGGAGTACCAAACTAGGAGATTACCGTGCGCCATTTAAAGGAAGCCCACACCGCATCTCAGTCAACCATGACTTAAATTCCTATTCATTTCTGATTACGACGATCCATGAATTTGCCCATTTACAAACCTGGAACAAACACCAGCATCGTGTCAAGCCACATGGTACTGAGTGGAAAAATAATTTCAAGGAACTGATGGAGCCCTTCCTTAAATTGAATATTTTTCCAATCGATATTAGCAGTGCCATTCATCGCTACATGGAAAACCCCGCGGCTTCAAGCTGCACGGACCTTCACCTGTTTCGCACCTTAAAATCATACGATACCGTCAAAACCAGTGCCCTTACGGTGGAATCTTTGGAGGATGGCCATTTCTTTAAACTAAAAAATGGTCGTTCATTTCAACGCATTGAAAAGGTAAGAAAACGCTATAAGTGCATGGAATTGACCAGCAAACGCATGTACCTATTCAATCCAATAGCGGAGGTATTTCTGTTGGAACAATGATTTTTGACAAATACATTCATTATATTTTTATCTTTGCTAACTTAGGAAATAATTAAAGAGAGCTTTTATGTTACACTTACACTCGACTATAGCAATTGTATTATTGCTAGCCCTGGTGATATCGATCGTGATCACCCTATCAAACTACCTAGGCAACAAACCGTACAACCGTAAAATTGCTTTATTGGGTTTTATCGCATCACATATTCAATTATTGGTGGGATTGATTTTATTCTTTTATTTAAAGTACCCATCAATGATCTCTGGCGCCGTAATGAAAGATCCGACATTACGTTTTAAAATCATCGAACACCCTTTGACAATGATCATTGCCATTGTATTGATCACAATTGGTTACTCTAAAGCTAAAAAGATTGAAAATGCCAGAAAAGCAAACCAAACAGTTGTAATTTTCTATATCATCGGTTTGATCTTGATCCTTGCTCGTATTCCTTGGTCTACTTGGTCTCTTTTCGCATAGTCTGCGATAATCATACAAAAAAAGGCTTCACGATCGTGAGGCCTTTTTTTGTACCTTGTAGATCATGGAAGCATAACGGACGGGATCGTCAACGATGAACTGAGTTCGAAAAAAGGATTAAAATAAAAAAGCCCCAGTAAACTGGGGCTTTCAAATATCTTAGTTGACTTTTAATTAGTCACGGTTTTTTCCAAATCCCAAAATTCCGAAAACGGTTTTGAATGCGATGAGTGCACCTACAATCATTGAGATGTTAGCTATTGCGGAAAACAAAAAAGTTTGTTGGCCCAATGCCGTACATACATCCGGTACAAAACGGATAAATGTACCTATTAAACCTAAAGCGATCGCTACTACCAATGTTTTGTAGTAATGAGTTTGATTCGCATTATTATCAGTTGTCTTTGGACCTCTTGGTTGTACAGTTTCTGCCATTTCAATTTCGATTTTATTCGATACAAATGTACAAAATAATCTATGTTAGAAAAATAAAATTGAAAAAAGCAATGATCATCAATTATTCAGCATATTTCTGTTCATATTTTTCTTTTTTTCGCCTGTAATCATGTGGATGCTCTTTCGTAATATGATATCCACCACAGTGGATACAACCATACGTATAACGTTGCTTTGGCTTTCCTTCCCCACTGCCATATCGGTGCTTACTTCGATTTTTTCCCCGTAGCCACTTCTTATAGCGCCATTTTAACCATTGTATAAAGAAGCCTGCTTCGCCCTTGCTATTAAAACGCACCTTACCGGTAGCGCGGCATTTGCGTCGCTCAATCAGGCTATTGATTTCGAAAGTAGTGAATACTTCGTCGATAAACTGCTTTTTGCTACTCATATTACTTACTCCTTTCTTACTTTAATTTCCTTTCATATCCATCTAATAGCCACATGGCTACTCTATCACGTTTATCCTCAGGACAGAAGCTGATCATCCCTTTCTCTTCATGCAGCAGCACACCTGCCTGGCGGATAGCACTGTATACTTCTTCCTTGCCGCTCTGATAACAGATCGCTGCCGAAATGTGCTTGTCCTTTGGAATACATTCCCATCTTTTGATCGTAAACCCTTCCCAGCGGCTCATTTCATCTACAAAGGCCCACAAAGGCATGTTTCTATAAATCCGGATTTTTCGGGTCCACATCTTGGCTTCTTTGAAATCCTGGTTCGCAACATAGGTCATTGTATCTCGGAGCTGCTGATTTTTGTCTGCATATTTAGCGCCAACATATACGAAGTCCCCGGGACAGACTATGGACTGTACTTTGTTCAGGTTATAGGAATAAACTTCCATTGTTCCATCATTAAGCATGACCTTCATGTTACTTGTATCCGCCCTGATTAAAAAGTCAGCACGGTTGGCTGTAATTTTACCCTTTTTAGTACCAATAATCAGCGGAGCATTGCTATAACGGCTATTGGCATCAACATACGCCTCTCCTTTTAGGTATATTACTGTTGAATCCCCTTTTCGGAGCGAATAGCTCAACTGGGATTGTGCATTCATCCGAACTCTGGTACCATCCTCCAGTTCAACGACACATTGCTGGCGTGGAGCCGTATAAATATTTAAACTTTTTAAAGTTGTCTCACCGCCTGCCATTGGTTTTCTCTGGATGTGCAACAACCCTTCCCCGGTACGGGTGACAGCCAGCTCACCCAGCTGTAATAGTGTACCAAAGGTATCCTGCTCTACTCTTATCCATGTGGAGTCAGCTGCCAACAGGAGACAGGAAGACTCTATTAAAGGTATCTCTGTGTCGTCTGAGGCGCCAAGACATTGCCCCTCCAGATGTAGCATAATATCCTCTTTTTTATGTGAATAAAATAAATATAACAACACACTCCCTGTAATTAGCAGCAAAGCTGCTGCATACCCAACCTTGCTGTACCGCTTTATTTTTTCTTTTCTTCGTATAGCTTCCCCCCGTCGTTTTATTTCCCCGTAATCAGGTGTCCAGTCCTCAAGCGGATCCTTGGGCAGCTGACCTTCCAGCTGCCTGAGTAACTCTACGACCATTAAGTCGTATTCATCCTCTGTATAGAGCGATCTTTTCTCTTTCAGATCTGCCTCTTCTTCGGGGCTGATTATTTCCAGCAGCTGTTTTTTGATCAGCTCTTGAACTTTTATAATATCGCGTTCCATTTTCTTCAATTCTAATCTATATTCAATTAATACTAGAACTCGCTATAGATAAGTATAACTTATCTTTTTTTCAATTCTAATCTATATCCAGTTGTAGCCCGGTATCATGATCCCTTTAGGAGCCGTCTGATCTTGGCAAGTGCCGTACTCAGCAGATTGCGCACTCGCTGTGGCTTTAGGTCATGACGGGTCTCCAGTTCCTTATTATCCATGCCGTGCACTTTGGCATCTATAAAAATTTTCTTTTCCATAGGTGTGAGCTGTTCCGCTTTGGACAGCACTGCTTCCAGCATTTCTTGATAGTGTAGATCAGCTTCAATGTCTTGGCTATGGGGTACGATCCGGAGCTCGTCAATCGCTATCTTCTGGTTTTTCTTTTCTTGCCGGAGCATTTTCAGAGCAATATTTCTTGCGATTGCCATCATCCAGGCAAAAGGATCTTTGCATATAGCGACTTTTTCCCGCTGCACAAATAATGTGGTCAATGTTTCTGAAACCACGTCTTTGACCAGTTCATCATTGTTAACAATGGTTCTGATACGATTTTTTAGCTGGCTACCATGTTTAGCCATAATAAGCCGCAAGCCTCGGTCGGGCTCTTTAACTAAAATTTCAAAAGGATCTTCCCCCATAGCTCATCATTTAAGTATAACAAAGGCTTTATATAACCATCTAAATAAAAAAATAAACACTTAATAAACAGCTATTTAAAAAATAAAACCATTTATAGCAGGTACATATTGCTTACTTATGGTAGCTATATATAAACAGGAATGTAATAATTGAATTTGGTAAGACTAAGATACAAACACAAAACCGAATAAACAAATTAAAATATCTGATTTATAAATAGTTGTATTAAATATACGCCCTGAAATTATACTGTTTAAAAAATGAAAACAAGAGCTTCACATATCACCGCTACCAGTATCCGTGTCTTTATGATACTCTTTTGGGCATACGTTGCGCTGGATAAGCTATGGGATCTGCCGGGCTTCCATCAGGCACTGAAACTGCAGCCTTTTCCCGGCTGGTGGGCAGGAATATTGTTCTGGTCCCTGCCACTGATGGAGCTGGGTATAGTGATCCTGTTTTCTATTCATTCTTTCAGAAATACAAAACATCTATTTTTTTATCCTTTCGTGCTGTCTGCATTGCTGTTAACGGTCTTTACTGTCTACATCGGTCTTGGCGTCGCTGGTTTATACGCGCAGAAGCCCTGCGGCTGTGCTTCGGTACTGAGCAGGCTCTCCTGGGGCGGACACCTTGTTGTCAACCTACTGTTATTGCTGCTGTCCATATTGGGGTGGTACTTGACTGGCCCAACTGCCCCCATGGCTGGGTGTAAGCGATATAAAAAGCAGGTCATTTTATTCTTTACCAGACGCTTATTGATTACCGTACCGATCTATGCTGTTATGCTGCTGCGCATCAAGAAATACAAAATGCGATTTGCGCTCTTCCCGGCCGGGCCGGTATAGCTATAAATTATGACACGTGAAGGCACAGCCCGTAAAAACAGATCCCGAGGCATAGGACAGACTGACACACCTCGTTAAAGCAAAGTGTTGGTCAAAAAAAATTAACATAGAGTTTTTTGTGGGGGTAAACTTTTTTTGCTACTATAAAAAAGGCCTCGGTATGAAAGCAATATCTTTCATCAAAAATAATGCAATGGCTATGGTAGCCGGCGCTGCAATAGTTGTGTTCAGTTCGTTTAAGTTGGCGGAGAAAATCATATTTCCAGCTGACGAAGTATGGTTTGAGTTCAACAGTTCTTTAAATCCGGGTGACTCTGGTTATGAAACTGCGATTACTACACCTAGTAATTATACAAATACAGGGTCTGCCACAAATCCATCCCAATGTTCAAGTACACCAAAGGTCTGTGCGGTAAAAGCGGAGCCTGACGGATCAGGACATGTGTCAGTTTCCACTTTAAATTCGCTAAAAGCAGATATGCTTAATCCTTCGAGTAGCAATCCGGCTATTTCGAAAAAACCTAACGACTAATTTATAAAGCGTGTAAATGCACTCAGATAGTATCTATCTGAGTGCATTTATAATGTTAAAATTTATTGATTTTGATCCACACCAGACAATTCAATCACTTTTTGTGGGAAAAGAAAAGTGAATGTTTTAATTTCTTTTAAACCAACACTATATACTTTATTATCAATTATTCGTTTGATCTCTTTTTTTCCAAGATAGAAATCTTCCAGTCTTCTAAGATCCATCCATCTTATACCACGTAACAGAAGTTCCTTTCTTCGTTCTGAATAGATAAGCTTGAGCAGTTCTTCCTGAGCTATAGGAAACGGTTCCATAAGCCCGCCATCCACGTATCTTTTTTGCATAAAAAATTCTATCGTTTTAATGGCAAGCGTCAATCGTCCTAGTCTCGCCTCACATTCAGCTTTCGTTAGCCACAATTCTGCAGTTGTTATCCCATTAAATTTTTGTGCATTTGAATTCCCTGAGTAATCTCCTGTAAATGCGAAATACCCATCAGCCTGTTTCGAAAAAAAACACGTTTTACGTAAATCACTATCTGTGTAACTATCGTACAAAACGGTATCAATACGGAGAACTGACTCTCTCGAAAGATTTTCGGCGGCATGAATAGAAAAGAACAATACCTCGGGATTAAATCTTTCAAATGGATATTTTTTACCGCTATTGATCTGATTATAATCCATAAGTTTATCATAAGATTCTAAAGCTCGTTTTGAAATCGCCAATGCCTGTTCGTAGTCTCCCATAGCAAGATATACCCTAGAAAGCAGCCCCAATGCAGCGTTTCTATTCGGTCGAGTTGGGTAAGTCAGATTCTGATCCGTCAGATAATCAGATGATAGTTTCAGATCTGCAATGATAAGGTTCATTGTTTCTTTTAGAGACAATCTTATCGGCTTTTCATTTACATCAGAACTCATTTTCATTGGAGGGCCCAAGACCGATTCCGCTGTCTTCTGATCATAGGCCGGTGCGTATATCTGCGCTAAATCAAAATAGCTAAAAGCTCTAAAAAACAAAGCCATTCCTTCCAAATTTTGCCGATCCTTTTGATCCAGCTGAATCTTATCCAGATGTTCAAGTACCGTATTAACATTAAGTAAACGACTATAGGATACCCAATACCAATCAGCCAAAGGTTTTCTATCCCATATATAAATTGCTCTATCGGACATCTGACTGATTCCCATATATTGTTTGTCCAATATAAAGAAATCATCTGAAGCAATATCTCCAACAGCTGTTACGTAACTTTGATTCATTACAACTGTATAGTCCATAAGGGCATAGAGATCCGATTTTGAGCTAATAGTAGCCAATGACATATCGGATTTCTCCTCTAAAAACTTGCTACACCCCAGCGTTAACATCATAACAATTCCAATCACCGTTTTTGTTAGTTGCTTATTTTTCATAATTCTTCTGTTAAAATGTTAATGTTGCTCCCATACTAAAAGATCTTGGAGCGGGAATATTTCCGAAATATTCAGGATTTATATCTTTTTTAGTAGCCTTCCAAATCAAACCTATATTCTCTGCCACAATAAAGAATGCCAATGATTTAATTTTGGATCCAATAGGCAATGCAGGATTATACTGCAACCGGAGATCCTGAAACTTAATATGATCTCCACGTTCTACCAAAACGGAAGCATCCTTATAAAATAGATCCGCCCCATCATCCAGTGGATAGACCATAGCGGGCACATCTGTTAATAATTCGTCTCCAGGTTTTTGCCATCTATCATAAAAGTCTACATGGCCGTCATACTTTCCAAAAAGAGACTGATAACTTATACTACTTCTTTTAAAGTAATATTTTAGGCGATAGCTTATTGTTGCCGAAAGATTGAATTGCTTATAACTGAACGTATTTCTAAAAGTCCCGAAATAGAGCGGGCGTGCAGAACCAATTTTTTGGAGCACATCCAATCCTTTGCTTCCCATTATATCCCAGTAGGCGGTACTGTTCTCATGATTTAATAATCCCTGTGGCTTACCTTCACTATTCAAACCCTGCCATTTATAGGCATAAAGACTATAAACCATGTCTCCCGGCAGATTTGAGATTCCACCTTTAAGCACATAAGAAGTCGGCGATTGCTGATCCGTTAATGTTTTCACGATCCAATTGTTATTATAAGAAAACAATAGACTGCCGGACCAGTTTAGCTCTCTCCAACTCTTGTTGAGCGCCAAATTTACATCGATACCTCTTGATTTAGTGTTAGCGGCATTTAGAACCATGGAACCTATCCCTGTCGTTGGATCCAATGGCTGTGCATCGAAAAGATCAAAAGTATACTTATTGTAGTAATCAATACTTCCGGAAAACGAATTATTCCATGCGCTAAATTCGATCCCAACATTGACATTTCGCAACTTCTCCCATCTTAGTTCCTTATTAGGCAAATTAACTATCCGCGCCATAGGATAAGATACACTCCAATTATTATAACCAAAATATTGTATAGTAGTCAGGGCACTCATACTGTTATCCACATTTCCACTATAACCTAACGATCCTCGTAACTTTAGAAAATTAATCACAGAGCTTTTGAAGAATTTTTCATTATGCAGATTCCAGCCAAGACCTACCGACCACAAAGGTGTCCATTTATTGTTCGTCTCTACACCAAATAAGTTTGATGCATCCCTGCGTACGCTTCCTGACAGTAAATATCTGTTTTGGAATCCATAATCCATGATACCGTACAGCGAGACAAAGTTTGTGGTAATATCGGTGTTGGGATAACTGTTAAAGGGAATTGTATTGTTACCACCAAGTCCACCAAAAGTTGGATACTGTTTACTGAAATCTATATTCGAAACAAAAGAAAGATTTTCAGGGTTATAACCATACAATATATTACCCATAGAACCATCATCTTTGTTCCGCCATTCCGCCCCGGCAAGAGCAGATACACTGTGTCCTTTAAAATCCGTTTTATAGTTTAGCTGCATGCGAAAATTCTTTTCGGTAGAGACCCCATCCTGCTGCCTAAGAATACCTCCATAAGGAAAATTGTAAATTAAATTCCCATTACTAACCTGTGTCCCTCTATTTATTAGATCCCTGGCGTAAAAAGTATTTATAAAATAGCGTTCTTCTTTTTTCCTATCATAAAAATTGTATCTATATTTTAGATCTGCTGTCAGGCCTTTCAATAGAAATAGTTGAAGACCAAGATCGGCGAGCAGGTTTCTATTGGCTGTTAAAATAGGCGGCTCATCAATATAATCAAGTGGGCGATATTTCCAGTCTAGCAGATTTCCAGCGCCCACAGTATCTATATATGAATATCGATATTTATAGGGAACAGCAAGATTCTCTCTTCCCTCTTTCAATTTTAAATATGGAAATGGATATCCGTTATCAGAATAGAAGTCGGTAGCTAGCGCACTAATACTTTTCAGTTCGTTGTACATCACTCTACCGGAGATATTCACAAACCGATTAAGTCTGGCTTCCAGACTTAATTGGCTGCTAATTCGATCAGTTTTATCACTTCGTAAACTAGCCAGAGTCCTATCATACCCTATTTGCGCCATGCCATTTAACTTCTCTGACCCGCCCTTAACCGAATAGTTATACTGTTGTAATGCCGCACCTCTATACATATATTTAAGCATATCGTCACGCACATCTGTATATTGATAAGGCTTAATTCCTGCGGCTAGCGCTTCATCATCAAAAACCCCTTTACGTTTAGCTTCCAATAATTCAACCACAGGCGATATAACTGGTCTACTATTACTAGCTAGCTTCCCATCAAAATATCCCTTTTCGAACAAAAAATGCTCTACGTTTATCAGATCTTTGCTTGAAATAACACGATGACTATATAAATCAGGCTTCATATCCATTCGTATAGACGCTTTGAATTCTTGTTGCAGGGGTGTTTCAAATCGTCCTTTTTTTGTGGTTAATACAATAACGCCGTTGCCGGCCCTTGCTCCCCATATCGCGGAAGCGGCACCGTCCTTCAAGAGGGTCACACTCTCGATATCATTCGGACTCAAAAGATTGATATCTCCCTCATAGGGAAAGTTATCTACAATTACCAATGGTTTACTACCTCCAAGGCCTGCCTTCCGTAAGGTACTGACACCATGCATGAAAATTTTAGGTTCAATAGGTTTACCGTTGTCATTAAACGAATATTCTGAACGATCAAAATAAGTACCTGTGGTCAGGTGTTCCAACTTCGATAATACGTCAAAATTAGCAGTCCTATCCAGCAATACCTTATCAATTTTTTCATAGCTGCCCACACTTCTGGCTTTATGAAGGGAATGATATCCAGAGACAAGCACCTCATCAATCATACCCATCTTTGCCGACAAGATCAGTATTTTCTTTATATCTTTAGTAGACAGTACAGTTCTTAAACTTTTATAATTAAGATGTGAGATTTCTACTTGAATTTTGTCGAGATTAGCATTTATTTTATAGGAACCTGTGCTATCTGTTTTGATAACCCGCCCATCTTTAATTACTCTAATATTTACGTCAGCAATACCTTTTCCACTTGAATCCTGTATTACACCTTGACAAATCCATGCGGTTCCCTGTTGGGCATATACCCGAAGGGGCCATGTTATCGATAATAGTAACATGGAGAAAAACAGTATATTTTTCATGTATATAAATTGTTTTTACGATTTTATAGCTATTAATTAGCTGCTCGATATAATGTAAAGGTTAGTGTATTCCATATTTTTCAATGACAGGCATATAGCCATAGGAACCAAGTTCAAATTTCCCAAGGTTGCTCGTATCAGGTAAAGCATCTTTATAGAATACAAGCATTGGGATCAAATTAATTTGAGAGTGCACTTCAAGTCCATGTGCTTCACACACCCTTTTTATTTCTTCGAAACTATGAGGATGCTCTTCCAAACTCATTTTAGGTAGATTTTCCAAATTTTTCCCTAAGAGTACTGGTGGTAATTTAAAAGTCGGATGATTGAGATAACGGAGAAATGTATTCTTATCGATGTTTTCCTCAAAATCAGAAGACAGATTAGACTTCCTAGCAATCACATAACATTCCATTGGCACCATCAAAAGCCTTGATTTTACATTAAGAAAATTATCGAGATCCTCTGCCAATTGAATTTTTAATTTCTCATCAGAAATACTATGTGCTGCCAAATTTTCATAAGTATAATAGTATTTACGCTGCACATCCAATCTAGCTTCTCTGGGATATGTTCCTAAAGGTTTAGGCAATAGCAATGCTGTCAACTCTGGTGTTAGTATTATCCGTCTATTAGGAAAGTTTGCCAATCCAACAAAGTCATCACTTTTCTTATTATAGTCAAAATATGCTATTTCAAACAATGACATGATATCCATATTTGGTATCAACCATCTTGTTATAGCCGTATCTCTCTTTAAAAGAACATTACTGATCAATCCATCTTGAAAACCTAGAATAGTACGGTATACTATGGGCCGATACTGTCGCACATCTTTAAGTGAAGAAGACAACAAAGTGGAATTATCGATAATAGCATCATCTTTTTTAATTGGTATATATGGTTCATGATAAATAATAAGGTTTGCAATCGCCTCTTCCGTGAGATATTCTGGAAGAGTAATTGACACAACTCTTCTATCTGCTATAACAATTACGTGCGGGAAGCCCAAAGTCGGAAAATAATCGCCTAAAGTACTATCAATCGCCGTTACAAAACCGGTAATATTCTTTATGGGACTTTTATTAAGACTTGTCAACACACGCTCTCTTGATTGATTGACTACTGGCAAGACTTTAATCTTTTCCTGAAATTTATTCTGTAGATGGAATAGATGAGGAAAACTATTTATACAATAAGTACACCATGTCCCCCAAAGATCTATTATAATTACCCTTTCTTTAAAATCGTCAAGGACAATATTACTTTCAGCCCCCGTCTTATCAAAAATCTTTAAACTGGTTTTAAGCAGAATATCTGGGACAGTATCTCCAACTTTCAGTGCTTTTATCTTATTTGGCCAATCAGCCCCGCTATCCTTGCGGGGCGTCTGAGCCGATAAACTAAACATATGAAACAAACAAACCAAAATAAACAGGGCTTGTTTGTTCTTCAATGCCTTGAAAGAAAAATTAGATGATTGGAAAACTATCCATAAGTGTATGCATGCCAAAACCATGCGATAAGTAAGTTCATAATTCGCAAGGAATAAAAAGTATTTTAAAGCCCGCTGAACAACTGGATCTATTGATCCAAGCAAAGTATTGACTCGAAACACAAAAGCCTTACAGGTCGGCTTAAAACACCTTAAAACAGATTGTTCAGATTCTACTCCATAAGTCAATCTAGACTCTCCCCCCTCCTGAAAAGCTTCCTTTTGTTGTGTGGGGCTTGTGCAATCGTTTAGTTGTCCTTGTGTATAACAAGGGCTTAGCAAGGGTGAACCTAGGGTCGCGCTATAGTCAAGCTTGTGTGTTTCTTGTGCCAAGCTATAGTCGACCATCTTTTGAGCAATTCCTACAGAATTTTTACATTTCATCGGCTTTTCATCGGGTCGGCATCGGGTTTTGATAGGTGCAACCCGATGAGATCCCGATGAAAACTCAAGACAGACTGCATGAAAGGCAGAAGCTTGGGCGAAGTTGGTTAGGCAAAAGACAGAAGAAGGTGATACCTCTTCCCCTCTTCGACTGACCTTTGGCTCGGCTTCGAGACTTCTTTGGGACATGGTCGAGACAGGCTCGGGAGCTCTTTGGCTAGGCTTCGGCAGGGCTTCGGCTACGCCTCGACTCCTACCCGAAGCGCAGTCGAACAACAGTCGAAGCATTCCCGAAGAAGAGGCGACGTTGGTACGACGCAGTGTCGAAGGATCCTGGAACAAAACCCGAAGGCTACTCGAAGAACCAGCTGTTTTAATTTGATTTTGAGCGCTAATTTTACAGCGATTTTTTAGCAGGACCGAAGTATCTTTAAAGTACGTTTTTCCTTGTCGAATTTTCTTACGCAAATTTTGCGTAATTAGTACTATATCTGTGCTTAAGGAGTGCTTTATCCGTACTGGAGGTATGCTGTTAAAATATAGCCTAAAAAGCACTACTAATTTAAAGACCAGAGGCCATAATTTTTTGGATTTAATTTGGTTTGAGCAGGAGGAACCTTTTCCAGTAGGCAGTTCACTCCCACCCTTATAAAAACTGTTCATTTTTAAAGGTGTTGAGGGCTGTGACCTGCTGACTCGGTTCTTTTTATTGATACTTACAAACGTATCCTCTTGCTCCTAAGCCTAGCTTAGGTCACAAATAAAAAAATTGTTGTAAATGCGGGAAGCGCAAGACGTTAAATGACAGTTGCAAGTATATAATTGGTTCGATACGTCTTCAACAGCTAGGAAAGTCATCGTATGACTTTGGTCGCCGAGCTACTCGGGGGCCGTGATGATGTTTTTTGATTGTTGCTTTTTGTTCATAACTCGTTTTATTGGTAACGAGTCTTGTGGGTTGGTCTCAAATGATAAATGTGGGACTGCACACCGTACCTGAAATAAAGTTTCTGACGCCTTACACACCACGGATTTACAGCAGTACCCACATCTATCTGTTATGCAAATATAACATAAAAGTATAGACATGGGTGTTTAATCTGCTGTCTTGCGGTGTGGCGTCAGAAAATACAGGCACAAGACTCTTTGATTTAAACACCAAAGAAGATTCATAATCTTCTATTAACAAAACAAATATACATACACATCTATTAAAATGCAAATTATTTTAAAACATTAATATTAAAAAATTATCCGCTCTTAGTGGATATGAGAATACGGGGAAAAGTAACAGCACTATCGCAATATTTTATTGATTATTTTCGAGTAGAAAGATTAGAAAGAGGAATATCTGCAAAAAAACTATCAATAGGTATTGCTCCCTTTGAGGGAGAAACCTTAGTTGGTCAAATTGAATACGAGTATTCTAGCGCCAAGTACACATCTACCACTCTGAAAAAAGCTTTAAACTATTTCTGTTTAACTATGCAGGATCTTTTACCTGATGAACTATTGGATGATGACCAATTAATTGAGAAGACCAGAATACCCATTCTTAAAAAGATGAGTGTTAAAGCAGCGTTTAACTCATTAATTGAAGAGGGATTTTTTGATATTCCTCGCCTACGCTCTGAAATTACAGCCTATTATAATTCATTTTTGGAGCAGGAAGACCACAAAGAGGACACTTACTTTTCCGCCCAGTTGGAGGAATTATGTAACGAAGGAAAGTTACTTAAATTAAAAGACGATGACGCCGACGACAAGAAAGGCAAACTTATCCGCTTTGTTCGCAACAAGGAATTGAAAGAAGATTGAGTCTTTTACCCTTTATTTCCTAAATTTGAATTTGTATCACTCGTTATATGCCGATTACCATACCCACACTTTCGTACGAGCTTAATACCACAGTTCGAATGCATCGTGAAGCCAAAGGCTACACACAGGAGGAATTTGCATTTTTGATTGGCAAGGACGTCAAGGAGGTAGAAGATAATGAGGATCTCACGACTGATTCTGCTTATGATATCAATCAAACTAATTTCTATGCAAGGGTTTTGGAAAAATTACCTAAGGAAATGTTTTTTAAGGACTCATTTGAGGAGGCTACCATTAAGATATATGCCACGAAAACCGAAATAGAAAATAAGAAGACCGGTAAGAAAACCATTAAATTTAAAGGAACAGGCAGTTTTAACAAAAAATCAACCGTGATTGAATCCTATTCCGTTCCGGTAGATCCAGATTATGACGTCTCTGCCGAAGATCAAGATTTGGTCTTAAGCATACTAGAAGATTGGTTGAGGAATAATTATTTTAAAGAGGGCGTTACTGGTTATAACCTTTACCAAGATTTATTAGCCAAAGCAGAGTCCGAAGAAATACAACGCCCTGACTCTTTTCGACCTATCTTGGTCTCGCGCGCTATCACGAAGCTATGCAATAAACGCAAGAAACCTAAATTACTACCACATAGAAAGCTTCCTAAAACAGCTGAAAAGTGGTTGTTGTATAAGGAGGATGTTTAAACTCTTGAATCTATGCTAACAGAAAATGACAAAGCCTGTCTGGTGGAAGTGGATGTTTCCCTGAAAGAATCAAGTGTCACATCATATAAGAATTAAATTGCATTTATCAAATCGCACTTTAGAACATGTTTAAAAAGTATCCGTCCTACCAAGTACATAGTGACTTAAACTCTGTTAGGTGGTAATTTTGTTGTTATGAACAACTTTCATCAAAGCTACTTTCAATATCTAAGGCCGTTGCAAAATAATCTTGATGTTTTCTGATAAGTGATTTTTGTTTTTTTTTGTAGTGTTTTCCAGTTTGGCTTCGGAAATGTGCTTTCATCTTCTTGAAAAAGCCTCTTTTCTTTTCCCGTTTCAAACCCAAAAATTCCAATATCATCGGATCTTTGGTAATCTCCTTGGCATCTGAAGGCATCTTTTCCCTTCTTGCAACAGCCAAAACACTTTCTTTATCGTTGCTAAGCAACAGGCGTTCGTATAAATTACTAAAAACTTGTCTTTCGAGCTGTCGTGATGTCCAGTTATTTTTGATTGTTTCAGCCGTATAGAATTCTCTTTGTTCGTCCAAGTCAAGTCGCATTAACAATCGATATTGTGTCCAGCTCAATTGCGAACGCAGTGCGTTCGCAATTGGAAATACCCGGTAAAACTGCCGGAACAATTCAATTTGCCTTCGCGAGAATCCACTCCCAAATTCAGGTTCCAATGCCTTAGCAAGATATTGGGTCAGATATTTCCCATAATCAGCCCTATCTTTACCTTGCTGTTCCTGCTCAAAAATACGTTTGCCTATGTCCCAGTACATTAATGTGCGTTGATGATCGACAGCACGCACAGCATTTTCCTTGGACTGCACAATAATTGCCTTTATATCGGATACTAAAGTTTGATCGGACAACATAATTGTTTATTTTCTTGGTATTACTTCTGTAAATGAATAATACAAAGATAACTATAAACAATATAAATACTAAATATTTTAGTAAAAAAATTCCCTATCACATCAAATTTAATTACCCTCTTCAAGAATTATTAGCTAAAATGACACATCTGTCCTAAATAAATTTTAGGATTGGATTTCTGTGGTACAAGCATAGCTTTTTTCATCATTTCGATATTGACCCCTATTTTTCAATCTGCGAAGATCTTTAGCTGTCCCTTTTTTCCTTTTATAGGCGGCCTGAG
>JALAGS010000191.1 GCA_022712315.1 Sphingobacterium sp.
AGAGTATAGCAAACTAAAACCGGAGGAACGAGAGATGTACAACGTAAGTTTAAGGAATAAATGGGATGCCGAGAGTATCCGAAGTAGTCAGGAGGAGCAATTGAAACGAGCGCGCGAAAAAGCAATGGCTGAGGGAAAAGCCGAAGGAAAGGCGGAAGTAATAAAAAATCTTTTGTCTTCGAATAAATTTTCGATATCGGAGATAGCCGAATTAACGAACGTCACTGTAGAGTTTGTAAAGCAGATCGAGGCAGAGAAGGCTAAAGGAAAATAAAACAGATTACAATATAAGATTTTAAGGTCACTTGGATACTGTCTAAGTGGCCTTTTTCTTTTTATAGGTTAAGTTGGTCTTAGACAATACCATTTTGAATAAGCTCTCATTTAAATAAAATAATTGTAAGGTCGAAGAGACGAACTCAACCTTTTTATAAAAAGATTAAACGAAAGCAAATCAACCCTTGTTACATCCATACTTTCATAAATTAGGTTAATAACAGGTAGTAAAAACCTTGAGATCCCCCTCCTCAAGGTTTTTTATTTTTTCAAATGAATTTTATATTTCTGTTGTCCTTTATTCGAAAAATGAGAAGATTGCTTTTGCTGGCTTGATTTGCACTTGTTAGGCCAGCTTTTTTTGAAACAAAAGTTCGTTTCGCGAGCTCGTCGAGCAGCCATTTTCTTGTCGTAGGGCAATCCGTATTTAAAGCACAAATTGCGTATATTCGTATCAAAGCCAAACAAAAAAGGATACCATTATGTGCTGGGATATTAGCCTCCATACCGATATTGAGATTATCAAAAAGACCTTTCCCCAATTGCGGGACGAGCGTCGTCAATTGGATTACAACTATGACTATCTGGAAAACGTGCAGGCCATTACCTTTCCCAAATATCCGATCCTGTATAAGGACAAGGACTCAAGCCAGCTGGCGCTGACCGAGATGGAGTGGGGGGTATTGCCTACCTATATTGACGATCCCAAGCTGCAGGCCGATCGCAGGCGCAATATGATCAATGTGCGTAGCGAGCGTATCCTGGAGGATAAAAAATCCTATTGGTATCGCTTGCGCAAGCAACGTTGCCTTATCCCAGTGAGTGGTACCTTTGAGCATCGTGCGGTAAAGGGCTGGAAAAAGAAAGTGCCTTATTTTATCGGTGAAGCGGGGAGAGAGCTATTCTATTTACCAGGTTTGTACCAGTGGCATGAGACAGTGGATGAAGATGGTGTGGTTGAACGTGTAGGATCTTTTGGGATGCTTACGCGTGCAGCCAATGAAGTGATGGCCAATATCCATAATGATGGGCCCAATAAACATCGTATGCCTTTGTTCCTGACTGAGGATCTCGAGCGTCAATGGATCGAGGATATAAACGAAGAAGATATGCCACCGATTTTTCGATTTGAAATGCCCAATGAAAAGTTGAAACATTATCCAGTGTATACCTTGAGAGGATATCCAAACCGACCCGATGGTAAACACCGTTATGAGCAATTTGATTGGGAAGGATTACCACCATTGGGGAGTGATACGGCGCAGACTTCGTTGTTTTAATCGAAAGCCACATATAACTAGCACCTTAGTTTACTAAGGTGCTTTTTGCTTTTCGTACCCCCGGGCAGTCCGATCTTAATTGTAAGTTAGCCCATATATATCCATCCAGATACTTGTAAAGATCATTTAAGTCTGCTACATCCTGACTTGTTTGAAAACAAGGGTGAAACCAAATCCAAAAATTCTCTTGGTCTTTATATGGATCGGGTAGTGTTACAATCACAGTACCGCGGAATAGATCTCTAGGATGTTCCTTATACCTGAGGTGGGTGAACTTTTCGCTCAAATTTTTAATGACAGGCAAAGCCCTTAATATTCTAGCCCATCTGGATACCCCGTAGCGCCAAGAAAAAAAGCTACATGAACAATTGTTATATGGAAACATAACATTACAACTATAGTTAAAGGCCTAATGGTCTTTAAATCAATTCCAAGTAAAATAATTTGAGTAAGGGATTTATTGTAGTATATACCGTATGCTAGCGTAAAAATAGATTGTGGAATTAAGGAAATCCCTAACAGAACCTTTGTCAGTTGGCTATCTTGTAGTGAACCAATATTATTCAATATCACGATATCCGTTACTGTGAAAAGTATTGAGCTAACAACTAAACACAAAAATAAGCCCCTTTTTCGGACGGTGTTTTTTTAGTCGCATTGCCGGATTTTTCTAGATATTTTTCCAATCCAAAGTCTTCACCTGTCAGTCCACGTATTCCACCGTACATCATTATTAAATATACGATTATGCACGGAAGCAAGGGCATCAATATGAAGATCGTTTCGGTATTCATTTCCATAATAGGTTAGCTATTTTTAAATATTATGCTAAACTTCCTTTTACAAACATGCCTGTTAAACAAATTTACTGTTTTATCAACCCCCCGTATTTTTATTTCATTGCTAATATTGGTGAGGATACGTTTAAAGAGGCACGGTTAGGGAATTCTTTATTATTTAGCAGTACTTCTTAATTGCTAAGATAAATATTTTTTTTGGGTTACGGAATAGCGGTTCTTCCATTATTTTATTTAGTTTACGATTGTAGGTCCAAAATGAATTAAACTTACTATCTCTATATTAGATGAAGCCCAAAGCCGGTTAACATTTGGCCCAAGCGACATCTAGCCAAAAAGCTTCCTTAAGCGGTCATAAGGGAGGCTTGTTAATTAAAATAGCCTAAAATCCTAATAGTATGACCGAATTCAATGAACATATCGAAATCATTAGAGAAACTTACGGCACCCGGTTTTAAGCCTGGCGAGTAATGATTGATCCGAAGGAAAAGCTGTATCCAAACCTAAAGATTCAATTTCATCGGTCTTAATTTGGCGCTATTTTAAAAAGATTGCCTATTTCGCGTTTATGAATGCTGAACAAGTTCCTTACCTTAACGCCTTTAGCCATGTTGATAGAAAGAATATTAGAGATGGATTGTTACCACATAAGCTGATCTTGCTCTCGACTTTGGTTGAGCTATTGAAAAGGTTATCGTGGTCAATAATCGCATTGAAGTGGTTTCACTTCCTGAGATACCGTTGTGTTAAATATTCATCCACAATAGGTAAATCAGCCTCTGCCCAGTCGTAGTCTCTCAATTGATTCGCATCTACCCATATTGCTTGCGCATGTTCCAATGCTTTGACTTCACCATTTAACAAACTGCATACGAAGGGGTACAGCTGTATAGAAAAATCAGAATAATGATATTCAACAGTTGAAAGTGTTTTATTAATCTCTATATCAATATCGATTTCTTCTTTTATTTCTCTGCGAAGACAGTCCTCTTTTGATTCGCCTGGTTCGATTTTTCCACCGGGGAATTCCCATTTTAAAGGTAATTTCATCGAAGTGGAACGTTGACAAATCAATATTTTATCGGCATGTTCTATAATTGCACAGGTTACTTGTAGCATAGTGATTTAAAGATAATCATTTTCCAGCATAGCCCAATTGAAATTTACTAGGTATGGGTTCCCGTAAAATTAATCGTTTGTTATAAACTAACTTCAGCTCTTTAAAATTATCCCGATAGGAATTTGCATAAATTTATTAATTCAAAATAAATAATGTATATTAGCGA
>JALAGS010000192.1 GCA_022712315.1 Sphingobacterium sp.
GAATAACAATCCTGTAAATAAAACGAAAAAAGCCACATGATCATGTGGCTTTTTTCGTTTTATTTACAGGATTGTTATTCTACAATACCCTTAATATAGAGTGTTTTTACCGGAGTCTTGGTATTTGATTGGACAGTAAAGCTTTTCGTGAAAGGTGCTTTCGCTGCCGCGTTATAAGTGACTTTAATCGTGCCGCTTTCTCCTGGTTTAATTGGCGTTTTTGTGAATTCTGCTACGGAGCAGCCACAGGTAGGCACAACATTCGAGATGATAATCGGCTCACTGCCGGTATTTGAGAACTTAAAATTATACGAAACGGGTGTACCGGCAGGAATTTTGCCAAAATCATGTGTCTCTTTTTCAAATTTAAACTCTCCTTGTCCGGCCTGCATAGATGAAAAACCGATAAAGGAAATGATTACTGCTAAGATTGCTATATACTTTTTCATGCTTCTAATATATTACTTTACGATTAAAATAGTACAACTGATATGCCAAATGTAATATTTATTACCAATTTATTTTACATCTAACAACTTTATTACAGTTATATTATACCTTCTTTTAGCAGATCTTGTATGTGGATGATACCATCATAATGCCCTTTGTCGGATACCAATAGCTGTGTAATGTTATTTTCTCGCATGATATGCAACGCATTTGCTGCGAGCTCATGCTTGTCGATAATTTTGGGTGATCTGCCCATAATATCAGCTGCAGTGATGGCTGTTAAATCAGTGTGCTTCTCCAGCATACGACGGATATCACCGTCTGTGATGATGCCGAGGATGTGGTCGGCGTCCAAAACGGCTACCGCTCCTAATCTAAACTGTGTAATGGTAATGATGATATCGCTCACTGTGGCAGATTGTTGAACACTAGGTTTGCCGTTCTGATCGGATAAATCGCTGACCCGCAAATATAATTTTTTTCCTAATGCTCCCCCAGGATGATATTTTGCAAAATCTTTGTCTGTAAAATCGCGGCATTCCTGTAGTACAACAGCCAGAGCGTCGCCCATCGCTAATTGAGCGGTTGTGCTCGAGGTGGGAGCGAGGTTGTTGGGGCAAGCTTCTTTCTCGACCGTGGTATTCAAGATATAATCTGCATTTTTAGCTAAATAGGATTCGGTGTTTCCGAGCAAAGCCACTAATACATTCTTTGTTTGCTTTAAAAAAGGAACAAGAACTTTAATCTCAGGTGTGTTGCCACTCTTAGAGATCGCAATAATTAAATCATTTTGCTGGATAATGCCTAAATCTCCATGAATGGCATCGGCTGCGTGCATGAAGATCGATGGTGTACCTGTCGAATTGAGCGTTGCAACTATCTTTTGCGCGATAATGGCACTTTTGCCAATTCCAGTTACGATCACTCTACCCTGCAGATTTAAAATACGATCGACAACGGTAACAAAATCATCGTCAATATATTGGGCTAAAGCAGCTACTGCCTTAGCTTCTTCTTGAATAGCCTGAATAGCTATATTTTTTATTTCGTAGTTGTTTTTCACAAAAAATACTCTTACTTTTATGTATTAGAATAGATTGCAAAAATAGATTATTTTTCAAGATTATTTCTTCATTTATCTATCTTATTTTTGCCCAAGGCGCAATGGAAATAGAAAAATCACTTTTCGACAATTTACAAGATTTTTTTGGTTTTGATACTTTTAAAGGGGATCAAGAGGCAATTATAACTAGTATTCTTCAAAGAAGAGATACCTTTGTAATTATGCCAACTGGAGGAGGGAAATCAATTTGCTATCAACTTCCTGCTCTCATGAGTGAGGGAACTGCAATTGTTATTTCTCCGTTGATTGCTTTAATGAAAAACCAGGTAGATCAGCTTCGTGCATTCGGTGGCGAAGATAGTATCGCTCATTTTTTAAATTCATCACTGAATAAGAGCGAAATTACAAAGGTTAAGGATGATGTAGTCGCTGGGAAAACCAAGTTGCTGTATGTGGCTCCAGAATCACTTGCCAAGCAAGATAATCTGGAATTCTTACATCAGATTACCGTGTCTTTCGTAGCGGTTGACGAAGCGCATTGTATTTCGGAATGGGGGCATGATTTCAGACCAGAATATCGTAAAATACGTCAGGTAATTAACGAGATAGGGGACAATATTCCTATTATCGCACTTACGGCGACTGCTACTCCCAAAGTTCAGTCGGATATCCGTAAAAATTTACAGATGAATGATGCTGTATTATTTAAATCATCATTTAACCGGAGCAATTTGTATTACGAGGTGCGGCCCAAAAAGGATGTGGTTAAAGAGATTGTTCGTTTTATCAAAACCAAATCAGGTAAGACAGGTATAGTTTATTGCTTAAGCCGTAAAAAAGTAGAGGAAATCAGCGAGGTGCTGAACCTGAATGGCATCAAAGCTTTACCTTATCATGCTGGTCTAGATGCGAAAACAAGAGCTGATACGCAGGATAAATTTTTGATGGAAGACGTCGAAGTTATTGTGGCGACTATCGCTTTCGGTATGGGAATAGACAAACCTGATGTTCGTTATGTCATTCACCATGATATTCCAAAATCCATGGAAGGATATTATCAGGAAACAGGACGTGCTGGCCGTGATGGGGGTGATGGTTATTGTTTGGCTTTTTACTCGGAAAAAGATGTTGAAAAGCTGACAAAATTTATGAAAGATAAACCTGTGGCTGAACGCGAGATTGGTACACAGATTTTAAAAGAAGTTATAGATTATTCCGAGTCTGCGGTATGTCGTCGTAAACAGATCCTGCACTATTTTGGAGAAAATTTTGACGAACAGGGTTGTAGCAACATGTGCGATAACTGCCGCTCGGAGAAAGAATATTTTGAGGCGGAAGAGTCTTTAAAAAATGTACTGGGCTTTATTCAGGAGCAGGGCGAGAAATTTGATGATCATCACGTGATTAACGTCATGATGGGTCAAAATAACCAACCGGTATCTTCCTATAAACATGATGAACACCGTCTTTTCGGAACGGGTAAAGAGAAAGGCGTTATCTACTGGAAATCGCTACTCAGACAAGCGGTCCTGGATAACTTTATTGAAAAAGATATTGATCATTATGGCCTCTTAAAATTAACTGATATTGGCAGGCATTATTTAGCTAATCCTTATCAGCTAAAATTTGTTTTGAATCGGCCGATTGAAGGTGGAGATAATGCGAATTCGGAAGATACAGGGCATGGCACAGGTGCTTTAGATACCGTATTGCTGGGTATGCTCAAAGATCTACGTAAGAAAATTGCAAAAAGCAAGTCGCTGCCTCCGTTTGTCATCTTTCAGGACCCCTCGTTGGAAGAGATGTGTACGCATTATCCGATCAGCATTGATGAATTGAAACAGATTCAAGGCGTTGGAAATGGTAAAGCAATCAAATTTGGAGCACCATTTATTGCGTTGATTAAGGACTATGTGGAAGAAAATGAAATTGATAGACCGGTAGATCTTGTTATTAAGAGTACAGCCAACAAATCCGCATTAAAGGTATCTATTATTCAAAATATCGACCGTAAAATCGCGTTGGATGATATTGCTTCAGCTAAAGGGATCACCTATGAGGAAATATTGAAAGAAATTGAGACGATCGTAAACGCAGGAACCAAAATCAATATCAATTACTTTATTGATGAGGTCATTGATGAGGATCGCCAGGATGAGGTATACGACTATTTTAAGACAGCGGAGACTGATTCAATTAATGATGCGCTTAAGGAATTAGGAGGAGACGATTATAACTATGAGGATCTCCAATTGATGCGTATCAAATTTTTATCAGAACTCGGCAATTAATTTTTTATAATTATATGATTAACAAATACATTCCCGAAATCAAGAATGGGACATCGCAGAATTTCTTTTTAATGGCGGGGCCATGTGCAATTGAAGGAGAAGAAATCGCTTTGCGTATTGCTGAAAAGATTGTTACTATTACAGATAAACTTAATATTCCGTACATTTTTAAGGGATCTTATCGTAAGGCAAATAGATCTCGCCTTGACTCTTTTATGGGGATTGGGGATGAAAAAGCCTTGAAGATTTTGGAAAAAGTTGGGAAGACTTTCGGTGTACCGACGGTTACGGATATACATGAAAGTCATGAGGCAGAGATGGCAGCGGCCTATGTTGATGTTCTTCAGATTCCTGCATTTTTGTGCCGCCAAACTGATTTACTGGTTGCGGCTGCAAAAACAAACAAGGTAGTAAACGTAAAGAAAGGTCAGTTTTTGAGTGCGGGTTCCATGAAATTTGCGGTAGATAAAATTGTAGAATCAGGGAATGAGAAAGTCTTTTTAACTGATCGTGGCAATACGTTTGGTTATCAGGATCTCATTGTTGATTATAGAGGGATTCCCGAAATGCGTTCCTTTAATGTACCTACTGTTATGGACTGTACCCATTCCTTGCAGCAGCCGAATCAGACTTCTGGCGTTACAGGAGGGAAGCCTGCGCTGATTGAAACGATCGCGAAAGCAGCAATCGCCGTGGGGGCTGATGGGCTGTTTATCGAAACACATCCTGATCCCGCAAATGCGAAATCTGATGGTGCTAATATGTTGCATTTGGATTTGCTTGAGGGTTTGATGGAGAAACTGGTACGCGTTAGACAAGCTATTTTATAGTATAATAAATAAATCGCAATAGAAAGGAGCCAATAGGCTCCTTTTTTATAATCAATTACACCCAGATAATGTTAAATTATTGTATGTTTTCAAAAGTTGCGTTGACAGCATTTTTGCTGTTTTCTTTTTCTGCCATCAAAGCGCAGGAGAATTATAGTTGGTTTTCTCCACTTGAAGATAAACATGTGGAGGGTAGGCTGGAGAATCAGAAGCTTTCTGCGTTTAACCGGCTTCCCGATGAATTGGAAAGTCAGGTACGCAAGCCCGTATGGGAACTGGGGAAAAACAGTGCTGGATTCTATATAGACTTTCAAACCTCTTCTCCCGAAATAACCGTTCAATATCAAGTGGCAGGAGGATTAAATATGCCCCATATGCCGACAACCGGTGTCAGTGGCGTTGATCTTTATGCTTATGATACAGTAAAAAAAGAATGGAAGTGGGCTTATGGCAGTTATGATTTTTCGGACACCATTTCATATACCTGGAAAAATATCGGTCGTAATGAAAAGTTTAACTACCGGCTATATCTACCTTTGTATAATACAGTTAAGTGGTTGAAGATAGGGGTTCCTAATACTGAAAAATTAACATACACCCATACTACTGCGGCAAAACCAATAGTCATTTATGGTACGTCGATTGGACAGGGTGCGTGCACAAGTCGCCCTGGTTTGGCTTGGACCAGTCAAGTCGGAAGAGCATTTAATCACGAAGTGATCAATTTATGTTTCTCTGGGAATGGCCGACTGGAGCAACCTATTTTAAATATGATGAACCAAGAGGATGCCGCCTGTTATGTGCTCGATTGTATTCCCAATCTGGCTATTTCGAAGACGTTAACAGAAAAACAATTGGATTCTTTGTTGGTCCATGCCGTGACATATCTAAGAAAAGAACATCCTGCAACGCCTATTATTTTGACACAGCATAGTTCGGGGAGTATAGCAGAAGTTTTCAATGACGATAAAAATGCAGAATATCAGCAAAGCAGCCGGGTATTGAAAGCAACTTTTGAAAAATTACAATCGAAAGGGGTTCGCCAGCTTTTCCTGTTGTCGAGCCAAGAGCTTAATTTAGATCTGAATTCCACTGTCGACTATGCCCATCCAAATGATCAGGGTATGGAACGGATTGCAAATGCTTATATAAAATTGTTGAAGAAGGTTTTAAAATAAACTGCCCGGAGATTAGCATGGTGAAATAGATTTATTGGAGCAGCATTCATCTTTCAGCAAGAAATAAAAAAGGAAAGTTTTAAACTTCCCTTTTTTATTTCTTTTTCATTTTCATCGTCATTTTTGCCTTTTCACCACCCCCATAATTAAAAGTCTTGGCATTGCTTTCTTTCTTTTGGTGAAAGGCGCCACCACGGGAAAGATCTTCTTTATCTTCCTCCTTGCTTGACTTTTTCTTCTTGTCGGTGATGGGATTATAAATTGCAAGATCCTCAGGTAATTCCAAAACATCCATTCTTTTACCGACGGCCTGTTCAATTTTTTTGACCATTGGTAATTCCAGATCTGTTGTGAAAGTCAACACGACCGACTCTTCATTTTCCTCGTTTTTAACAAGATGATTCAGGAATTCTTCCTTTTCATTTGGTAGTTCAAATTGAAAAATGAATGGAACAGCGGCAAGATCCACGTCATTTGTATTCTCCCGCGCAATAATCAACACGCGAGATTGATTGTTTTCCTTGAAATCTTCCATGGTCTCATAGCCAAAATCATCGTAGAACAATGGATTGAGGATAGCAACTTCCTCTTTATTGGTACTGAACAAACTGCTGGCCAACTTTTGGGCAGTAAGCTTCGAGTTTACAAAGACGACTACTTTTTGAAATACTTCTTTATCCTGCAACAGCAGATTTAATAAATTGATCTTTGTTGTGAAATTAGGAACATGATATAATAGCAGATCTAGGGTATCGACAGTGTCGTTTTCAAGTTCATCTATTTCGACTGAGGCACAATTTTCATTCATGAAATTGTCGATCATGTCATAAAGCTTTTGGTGCTCAACAGTACTGAAGACCAAATGTTGTACTTTTCCGCAGCTTTCGGCCAATTCCCTTACTGTATTTTGCATTCCTTGTTTGATAATCTCTTCAGCATCATCAATAATTAATGTCTGAATACGGTTGAGATTCAAGGCCAGTTTAAGATAAATAGCCCTTGCACGGTTTGGAGTAGCTACAACGATGTCTTTTCCATCAACGAGTTCTTCAATTTCATCTTCCATGCTGCCTGAGGCCCGCAATCCAATGATACGAAGACCTTTATTTTTGCTTAATTGGTAGAATCTCTCAACGATTTCATCGATACGCTCTTCATTAGGCGCCAAGATCAAAAACTTTGGAGCTTCATCTGTGGTGAATTTCAACTTCATCAAGGTCGATAAGACATAAGTAGTGGTTTTGCCAGCACCCTCGGGAGCAATGGCAATTACATCCTGTCCACCAAGAATTCTGGAAATGCATCTACTTTGAATTTCCTTTGGAGCCAGATAACCGAGTTCAGTCATCGTAGCAGTCAATCTTTTGCTAAGTTTTAGTTTCTCTAACGACACGTATCCTTTAATTTATGTAAGTTACAAAAATACAAATTTAGATCTTAGATCAGCTAATGTGCGCCCATTTTTGAAAATAGATTAATAATAATGACGCCAGCGACGATCAATGTCATCCCGATAATGGCAGCTGTATCGGGGATTTGCTTAAATAAGAACATGCCAATTAACGTAATTGCTACAATACCTACACCGGACCAAATTGCATAGGATATACCGACGGGTAAGTATTTGAGGGTAATACTTAAAAAGTAAAAGGCAATGATATAACCAACGATACAGATCATGGTCGGTTTTACGAGCGTAAAGCCTTCAGACTTTTTGAGGAAAGTGGTTGCTAGGATCTCAGCAGCTATGGCAAGAAAAAGATATATGTACTTCATCGTTATAAAGGTACAATTTTTTGCTTGGCAAGGTGCAGTTAATTAGGACAATAACAGTATCCCTGTATCTTCTATTTGGGATATTTAATTGCGTATAAGGGTAAATTTATCTAAGTTTGGCCTATTCACTAGCTGGAAGCAATAATTGATTTATGGGGTATATTCAAACTTTTTGGAGATCGATACTAATATTCTTTATCTTTTTGTGCGTCTGTTTTACTGTTTTTGCCCAAGAACAACTGCAGGAGTTAAAAAAATCGTATTACAGTCTTCCCCTGGGGAGTAGGGAGCGTTTTGTACTGACTGGAAAATATGCACAAGCTTTATATTTTAATAATGAGAAAGCACTGGCCAGTCAATTGCTGAATGATAATATTCAGCTGGCCAGAAATTATCCTGACAAGCAATATTATGCCTACTTGAATTGTATTGCTGCTATGAACAGCTTTAACGATCATGCATTTGAAAAATCACGGTATTATTTAGAACATGCTAAATCAGTGCTTCCCATCGTTAACGATAATGGAATAAAGGGTTATGTTCATTATTGTGGTGGATGGATCATGACGCGCCAGAATAAGGAAGATGAGGCTGTTTCCCAGTTTCACAAAGCAATTTCATTTTTGGAGAAGGCGCCACAGACTGAGGCAAATATTGCCCGAAAATTGGCGGTTTATAAAGAGCTTACAGCGATTTATGCGAATCAGCGTAACTATGATTTCCAGGAGAAGTATACATCACTTTTGTTGGAAACGGCTAAGGAAGGGAAAAACATCAATAGTTTATTTGATGCTTATATGCAAGCGGGTTACTTATTTGAAGAGGAGTATAGATCAAATAATGCAGATCGCAATTTATTGAGGAAAGCTGAGCAGCATTACCTTGAAGCATATAATTTGGTTAAAGATAATGAGAAGAATCTGGTTAATCCGACTGATCTAGCGTATGTTTCTGTTAACCTGGCAAATCTGTACCATGAGTTTTATCCTGATAATGGTGGTAAAAAAGCAATATCTTATGCGAAACAGGCATTAGATATCGCAGCCGAAACAGGCCAATATGCGATTACAATACCCGCTTATGGTGTCCTGGCAGATGAATCCTTTAAATTGGGACGTCGCGAGGAAGGTAAAAAATATTTACAGCAAGCGCTGTATAATCTTCAACAGGAGCCTCATTATGATTATCAGGTAGGATTAAGCCTATTTAGCAGATTGGCCGAAGTAAGTGTTGAAGAAGGAAAATATGAAGAAGCTTTCAACTATCAAAAAAGCTATATAGACGTCTTTGAAAAGGCTTTTAATTCGGACAAACTGGATAAGACTAAGCAGCTGGAGCTGAAGTATGAACGTGAACTGCAAAACCAAAAGTTAATGCGTCTTCGATTGGAAGGCGAGAAAAAAGAACAGCAGATCAAATTGATGAAAGCATTGAATGACAGGCAGCATCAATTGGTGGAGAATCTGAAGTTAAATGAACTGAATCGGACCCAACAACTTAAAGTATTACAGCTCGAGCGCGATAAAAAGGAACAGGATCTACAATTAAGCCGACTGGAAAATGAACAGCGCTTACAAGAGCTTGATGTCTCCAAAAAACAGATTGCTTTCAAATCACGGATGAATTCGATCTATATCTGGTTATTTATCAGTTGTTTGATCGTAATTGTGTTGTTGTTTTATGCCTATTGGCAACGCTCAAAAGCATTGAAGCAAAAGGAACATTTGCATGAACTTGAGATAGAAAAGAATAATCAGCAACATGCAATTAAAAATCTAACTGCGATGCTTGCTGGAGAGGAGAAAGAGCGGACCCGCCTTGCCCGAGATTTGCATGATGGCCTGGGTGGTTTATTGTCAAGCACCAAATTGGGTTTATCGTCCATCAGTAAAAATACCTTAGAACAGGGAGGTGTAAAGGAAGGAATTGATCGAAGTATTGATTTGTTGGACGGTGCTGTTGATGAACTTCGTCGGCTCGCTCATAATCTTATGCCTGATTTAATCGTAAAATATGGATTGAAAGAGGCTTTAAGGGATTATGCGAGCCGGATGAGCCAGTCGAAATGCCAAGTTGAATGTGAATTTTTGCAATTTGAATCAACTTTAAGCACTGAACAGGAGATTTCTTTATATAGAATTATCCAGGAATTGGTCAATAATGCATTAAAGCATGCGGATGCTTCAACTATTTTAATACAACTTTCTGCACATAAAGAACGTTTACATATCACTATTGAAGATGATGGCAAGGGTTTTGATATGGAAAGTGTCGATTTGCAACATTCTGCGGGAATGCACAATGTGAGATCAAGGCTTTCATTTCTACAAGGAGAAATGAAGATTATGTCGGAAAATGGAGCGGGTACAACAATAGAATTGGAACTGCCCATGATTTAAATTTTTGAAAATGATTAAAATAGCAATTACAGACGATCATCCTTTATTACTTGAAGGATTGAAAAATATTATAAATGCCCACGAAGATTTTGAAGTTGTGGGAATGTATTCCAGTGCCAGTGAGTTATTCCAAAATATTGCGGTAGATGCACCTTCGGTATTGTTGTTGGATATTAATCTTCCTGATGCCAATGGCATAGACTTGGTTAAAGGCTTGAAGGAAACGAATGCGGATTTGAAAATCATCGCATTTAGTGTTCACAATGAATTTGCGGTGATCAATAGTATTTTGAATGAGGGAGCCAATGCCTATTTGCAGAAAAATGCAAATGGCGATGAAATACTAGCTGCAATATCCGCCGTTCTTGTCGGAAAACGATATATCTGTGCGAAAACTCAGGCTATCTTGAATAAGAAAGCGGAAATGGGCTTGAAACAAGTACCAAAATTAACGCGCCGGGAAAAAGAAGTTCTTTCTTTTGTGGCCCAGGGAATGACGACAAATCAAATTGCAGATTCCTTATTTATCAGTTCGCATACAGTGGAAAGCCACCGGAAAAATCTAATGGAAAAATTTCAGACCAAGAGTGTGACTGCGGCGGTAAAATCTGCCATAGAATATGGATTGATCCGGGAAGCTTAGTTAAATCATCCAATTCCCTGAATTCAGGGATGAAAAAATAGACTTGCATTTGATACTTTTGATTTTATTAATTTAAAAAGAATTTCACCAGATGGATGTTCAAAAATTGGATATTCAATGGAGGTAACTGAGGATGATAAAAAAAATAGTAATTTGGACGATAAGTGTTGTTATATTTTCGGTAGTCGTTGCCTGGGGATGGTACATACTTCGACAGCAGCAGTCTTACAAATCATTGGTCCATAAAAAGAGCAAGTCTTTAGTGACCGTATCGTTGGACGATATTCTGTTGAACCAATTTTTCGATAAATGGCAGACGGCACAGAAAGAGGGGCAGGATTTTGGTAAAAAATTAAGCAAACTCAGAGACAATGGGATTGATATCAAAGCGAATGTATTCCTTTTTGCTTTGGAAGACCATCCAAAAAGCTTTTACGCTCTTTTCCCGCTGAAAGATAAGCAACAATTTTTGACCTTTTTAAAGGATGCCATACAGGTTGATTCTATAGAAACTAATCTTGCTCCGGATGTGAGTTATGCCTACCATCAAAGGAATAAAATCGCATTTGTCTGGAAGGGGGACGATTTGTTGATAAGCTTGGGCTTTGATCTGGATAAAAAGAAGGATGAGATGATTCGGCTTATTCAGTCAAAAAACAATTGGGTAACCATAGAACAATTTATCAGCCGCCCAAGTACACTGACACGTAAATCATTGCGTTATAGTGATATTTCTACGGCTAATTTTATCGAACTTGAATTAAAAGGAGACCGCGTTGATGTTACGGGCGAATTTTTTTCAAAAGACTGGAACTTTCCAAAAGAGTATCTTGTTCGCGAACTTGTATCCGCAAATTACATTGGTAAAGGTTGGACCAATATTCCCAATATCCAGCTGAAAAATAAGTTAAAACAAGTTCTTCAGGCATTCCCCATCGCCACTGATTCTCTGATGTCACACTTAGACGGAAATTATGTAGATATTGAGATTTTGAAAAATAAAGTTGTTCAAACCGATACTATTATTAATTATGCTGTTGATGAAAATTTCGAAACGGTGGAAGAGAAAACTCCCTATGAAACGAAAGTTCCCGACATTAGAATAGCGATGCGGGGTGATCACTACCTTTCCGATTTCCTTCCAAATAAGCTGTTCTATCAATGGTTTCAAAAACGGGATAGTGAATTCAGCATTTTATCAACATCAAGGGATATTGATAAATTACAGCCAAAATACAATAAGACTGCGGAGCTGTCTAACGTGGCACTTCGTTTGGCGGATTGGCCCAATGAAATGAAGATATCGCCTATTCTATTATTGAAGGCTATTGCTTCAGATATTAATCTCAGTCTGAAAGTGGCCGGTCACGATCATTTGGTTCTCCAGGGAACAATTGAAGACTATTCACATTAAAAAGCTCTAAAAACAAACTTTCTTCGCTTTTAAACGGTTTGTTCTTGTGTACAACAAAGCACTTGAATATGGATATAAGAACAAAAAGTAGAAATAAGTTAAAAACCTATTGGCGAATTTTGAAGAGTACTGTCTCGGGATTTCTAAATGAGGATTCGATGAAGTACAGCGCATCATTATCCTATTATACTGTTTTCTCGATTGGTCCAATATTGGTTTTAATGATTGCGTTGGCCGGAATTTTTTTTGGAGAAGATGCTATTGAGGGGAAGGTGTTTATGGAACTGCGTGGTTTTGTGGGAAATAGTGCTGCTAAACAGATTCAAGAGGTTATTCAGAATTTACAGCTTTCAGGAAAGTCAAACCTAGCTTTACTTATCAGTGGTATTACGTTGATTTTAGGAGCGACGACAGTCTTTGGGGATATCCAAAATTCGATTAATAAGATTTGGCATGTACGTGCAAAGCCGAAGAAAGGTTGGCTAAAATTAATTCAGGACAGACTGTTGTCTTCCTCTTTGGTTATTGGTTTAGGATTTTTGTTAGTTGTCACGCTAATTGTCAATGGTGTAATTTTAGCAGCGACAGATCAGTTACAGCGCTATTTTCCGGATATGACGGTGATGTTAATGGATGGGATTAACTTTACCTTATCCTTTGGAATTATATTTTTATTATTTAGTGTCATATTTAAAGTGCTTCCGGATGTCAATATACATTGGCGGACGGTACGGGCCGGAGCTTTATTCACCTCGATTTTATTTGTACTAGGACGGTATTTAATTGGAGTCTATCTAGAGCACTCAGCGACACAAGATACCTATGGTGCCGCAGGTTCATTTGTACTGATCCTACTCTGGGTCTATTACACAGCTGCTATTTTATATTTTGGTGCCATTTACACCAGGGAATATGCTACTGTCATGGGCATTCCAATTGAACCTTCGCAGTATGCTGTTCACGTCGAAACGCAGGAGATCGAAAGAAATGTGGCCGAAATTCCTCCAGCTCCGCTGACGCAAGAGGAGCAAACAATAACGATAGACGAAGATCCAGGCCGTTCTGATCAATCGTAGAAACAGAATTTACGCAATTATTAATCCTTAATTCTGTAAATTTGGTAGGAGGATCCAACTATTATGATGAGCAAATTGCAGTTATTACGGGAGAAGCTTCACCTAACGCAAGAAGAAGTCGCGCAAAGGTCGGGCATTTCGGTTAGAACAATTCAACGGATTGAGGCGGGGCAGGTACCCAAAGGTTATACGCTTCGTGCTTTGGCCCAGGCTTTAAACGTGGATGAATCGGGACTTTCTTCTCCCGACACAAAAGAGGAATCGGAAAACTTGCTGTGGGTTAAGATCATCAACCTTTCCTCTTTGCCGTTTTCTATCCTGCCACCATTAAATGTTTTGGTTCCAATTGCAATTATGTTGTTTAAAAAACAGAATTCCCAAAAGATTCGCCAGCTTATTTCAATTCAGATTTTATCTACATTAATTGCTGTTATCGTGATGCTTATCATATTTATCCTCAATGATTGGTTAGGTGTTGAAAGTAATGTGAAGTTATTGATTCCTTTGTTTTGGATTCTTGCGAATGTGATTGTTATATTACGGAATGCGATCGCATTAAATAGAGAAGTAAATAAACGAATTTTGCCGGATATCAGTATTCTGTAAGTACCTGCAAGCAATTGTCGGGCAACTGTCGGGACATTGTCGGGTAATAGACTAGCTTTCTTCTTTTGCAATTTGTTTTCTTTGATTTTGACAAAAAAAGCAAAATTATGGAAGCAGTAAACTATCAAAAAAAGCGTGGCGATTTAGCCCGCTTAACACTTATTATTATCTTTATTTTTTCAAGTGTATGGAATGTCTTCGCACAGGTTAAAGTTCCTCTGATCAAAGCCTCATCTGAGAAAGCAGTTATTATAGACGGAGCGTATTGTCACGTTGACTGGAAATTAGATCCTCTAACAAAACCGGATACCTATTTCGTCAATATTCCGGCACAGAGGAGTACTGTTGTTTTCAAAACAGATCAGGAAGAACTGACCGTTGCCACTGAACCGGGAAAATCTTATGATTTTATGGTTCTATTAAATAACAAAGATACCTGTCATGTTCGTATTAGCGCTCAGCTGCCGCCAGATCTACCTTCAATGGATAGCCAAGATCCATTTCCGGTTCGAATACCATTTAGGCTCATCGGCTCCCGAATTTTCCTGAATGGGTCAATTGACAAAAAAGAAGTTAGTATACAGCTTGATTTAGGCGCTGGAACTGGTGTGGTTAACAAGAATAGCTCCAAGCGGCTAGATTTATCATTTTCTTCATTTACTGCGGTTTCGAATACAGAGGGGGTGAATAGAGAACGCACAAGTTTGGGAAATCAGTTGAACATCGGCTCAATTGATTGGCAAGATGTTTCGTTAACGGAGGTTGGTAATATGAAACCTTATGAAGACATCATTATTGGTAACAGTTTTTTTCGCAATTATATTATTGAGATAGATTACGATAAAATGGAATTTGTCGTTCACCGCGATCTGCCGTTGAAAACAAGTGTGTATAAAAAGCTTCCTGTATTTTATGAGCAGAATCGGCCGAAGTTTCAAGCTGTTATTAGGCATAATAAACGGCAATATGATTTTTGGTTTCTTTTTGATACCGGACGTGACGGCACTATGCTTCTAGGGGAGGATTTTACGAGTACAGGCAATATTTGGAACGAGTTAACGCCACTGACAGTTATCAATAATCGTAAGATCATTCGTTTAGATGCCACGATTGCTGATGTGGAGTTTAAGGATATTGTGACAAATGCGGCTGATCCGGCCAAACCTAATGGAAGATCGAGTTTGTTTGGTAATCAGATTCTCAACCATTTCAATGTAATTTTGGACAATAAAGCTGGATTTCTTTATCTAAAACCAAACGGAAGGACTAAGGAACCCTATTCAAATTATGAAAGTTATTTAAATCAAATACCGCCATCCATCAAGAAGAACTAGAAATAAGACCGATGTGGTTTTTCTGCGAAGAGAAAAACCACATCGGTTATTCACTACAAGTTGGTATTTAAATTAAAAAATCGGTCCATTTTTGTTCTGATTTTCCTGAAGCGATTACCGTTTCTAGAAATTTCATGCCACGAACGCCATCAGCAACAGTTGGAAAGTCCGCATCTTCTTCTGTCGGAGTTATGCCTTGCATGGTTGTTAAAAGAGAAACCGCAAAATTTCTATAGATATTTGCAAAAGCCTCAATATAGCCTTCCGGGTGACCGGCTGGCAAACGAATATTGTGTTTTGCACTTGCAGAAAGATATTGTTGACCTGCCCGAAATATTTGCGTTGGTGCATCGAGCTGTTTAAATAAGAGTGTGTTAGCATCCTGTTGGTTCCATTCCAATCCACCATTTTCACCATATATTCTAATTTTTAGAGCATTTTCTTCTCCCGCAGCGACCTGAGATGCCGATAGTACGCCGGTAGCACCATTTTCAAAGCCAAGTAATATATTGCCGTCATCTTCAAGTTTTCTCCCTGCTACGAACGTTTGAAGATCGGCACACATTTTAGTGATTTTCAAACCGGAAATATATTCTGCCAGATGTGCGGCGTGTGTTCCGATATCGCCCATGCAACCGCTTTTTCCGCTCTTTTCGGGATCTGTCCGCCAAAAGGCAAGTGAAAGCCCATTTTCGATCATTTTACTCAGCCAGCCTTGAGGATACTCAACCATGATTTTTCTAATTGTACCTAATTGACCGTCTCTAACAAGGTGACGAGCTTGCTTTACCATTGGATAAGCAGAGTAGGTATAAGTAACGCAGAGCATCAATCCCGTTTCTTCTACCTTTTTCTGGAGCAGCAGCGCCTGTTCCAGCGTAAAAGTCATTGGCTTTTCCAGCACGACATGAAAACCATATTCGAGAGCCATCATTGCGGGTTCGAAATGAGCAAAGTTAGGTGTGACAATGCTGACGAAATTCATGCGGTCATCTGGAGGAAGTTCACTTTCCCGCTTAATCATTTCCTGGTAACTTGTATAAACCCTTTCTTTTGGGAGCCCCAAGAGCTCCCCGGATTCTTTTGCAACAAGAGGATCAGAGCTCAGTGCGCCGCAACATAACTCAATGTGGCCATCGATTCCCGCTGCCATGCGGTGTACGGCACCTATGAATGCATTCTTCCCGCCGCCAATCATGCCCATTTTTAGTTTCATATTGCTCATAAAGTTAAATTTATAATGAGGATATCATTTGTTTACAAACCCAATAACTTGCTATTAAGGCTGTCATTTGTTTCGACTGCAGCAAAATTATCGAATGCTTTATCGGTAACACGAATAATATAATCCTTTATATGCAAGGCACCTTCTCGTGCACCGTCCTCAGAATTTTTGAATGCACATTCCCATTCCAGCACCGCCCAACCTTGAAAGTCATATTGTGTGAGTTTGGTAAATATAGCCTTAAAGTCAACCTGTCCGTCACCAATTGATCTGAATCGGCCAGCTCTTGATTGCCAGCTCTGAAAGCCGCCATAGACGCCTTGTCGGCCAGAAGGAGTGAATTCAGCATCTTTGACATGAAACATTTTAATTCGCTCGTGATAGATATCGATGAACTGAAGGTAGTCAAGACATTGAAGGACAAAGTGGGAGGGATCATAGAGAATGTTTGCCCGTTTGTGGTAATTTACATTCGCTAAAAATAGATCGAAAGTGACGCCATCATGGAGATCCTCGCCCGGGTGTAATTCATAACAGAGGTCGACATCGTACACTTCACATTCATCAAGAATGGGCAGCCATAATTTTGCAAGTTCGGCAAATCCAGTTTCGATCAGATTAGCAGGTCTTTGCGGCCAAGGGTAGACAAATGGCCATAGAAAGGCACCGCTAAATGTCGCCAACGCTTTAAGTCCGAGGTTGTGTGAGGCCTGTACGGCATATTTTAGTTGCTGAACCGCCCATTCTTGGCGAGCTTTCGGATTACCATGCAGCTGCTGTGGCGCAAAGGCATCAAATAGATCATCAAAACTGGGGTGTACAGCGATCAACTGTCCTTGGAGGTGGGTTGAAAGTTCGGTGATCTCCAAACCATAAGAGCGTACTTTATCCGTTAGGTCAAGCGCATATTTTTTGTCGAGCGCCGCTCTTTCAAGATCGATAAAACGAGCATCTGAAGTCGGGAGCTGAATGCCTTTGTAACCCAGCGATGCTGCCCACTGACAAATGTCGTCCAAGGAATTAAATGGAGGTTCATCCCCGATAAATTGTGCAAGAAAGATGGCAGGACCTTTAATTGTTGTCATATCTGTTACGTTTTGAAGAGACCATGTGAAGCACAAAACAGATCATTAAGAGATTAGTTTACTGCGTTGATTTGGTCCGTAGTTTATAATATTATAATCTGGTTATCCAAGCTACCCGCTTGTTTAATACAATATTACAAAAATTTGCAACCGGTTGCAATAAAATCAAAAAAAAACCTTAAACTTGTTTTAAAAGATACTTTCCATCTCTGAGAAGGAATAGAATGGCCTTGTCAACAGGATGTAACTGTCGAGCGTCTGATTAGCTCATAGGTGATTGGGCAGTTTTTGATTTGGAAATGTTCTATGGAGTAATAACCAAATAAACCAATTAAAAATACATGGCAAATAATATTTATGATGCTATTGTCATCGGGTCTGGAATCACGGGTGGCTGGGCAGCGAAGGAACTAACGGAGCGTGGTCTTAAGACCATCATGTTAGAAAGGGGACGCAATATTGAGCATATCAAAGATTATCCATCACCAAACAAAGATCCCTGGGATTTTCCGCATCGCGGTAAGGTGCCTTTAGATCGTGCACAGCACTATTTACCTTTTGGGATTAAAAATCAATGGATGAACGAAGGAAATATTGACTTTTGGGCCAATGAGACAGAAAGTCCTTATAAAGAAGTGAAGCCCTTTAATTGGTTTAGAGGATATCATGTCGGCGGGCGCTCGCTGATGTGGGGAAGACAGAGCTACCGACTTTCAGATATTGATTTTGAGGCTAATAGCAAGGACGGCCATGGTGTCGATTGGCCTGTACGTTATAAAGACATTGCGCCCTGGTACAGTTATGTTGAAAAATTTGCTGGTATTTCGGGTAATAGAGATGGTATTGCAGTATTGCCTGATGGCGATTTTATGCCACCGATGGATATGAATATTGTGGAAAAAGATCTTGCGGAACGCCTGAAAAGACGCTACCAGGGCAAACGGCACTTTATAATTGGTCGGGTAGCCAACATTACGGTGCCCCATCATGGTCGTGTTAACTGTCAATACCAGAATAAATGTTGGCTCGGTTGTAATTTCGGCGCTTATTTCAGTACACAGTCTTCTACATTACCAGCTGCGATGAAGACCGGAAAACTAACCTTGCGGCCATTTTCAATTGTAAAGAATATTATTTATGATAAAGAGACACAGAAAGCTAAAGGAGTTGAAATCGTTGATGCAGAGACGAATCAAACCTACACGTATTTTGCCAAAGTTGTCTTTGTATGTGCATCGACCTTAAATTCCACTTGGATATTGATGAATTCGGCAACTGATGTTTGGGACGGTGGGCTAGGAAGTAGCAGTGGTGAACTGGGGCATAATCTGATGGACCACATGTTAAATAGCGGCGCCGGAGGCAGGGTTGAGGGCTACGAGGATAAGTATATTTTTGGACGACGAGCCAATGGATTATATGTACCTCGGTTTGCTAATATTGCCGGAGACACAAAGAAGCGAGATTATATTCGTGGTTTTGGCTACCAAGGCGGAGCCTCGAGGGGGCAATGGTCGGGGAAGGTCGACAATATGGCTGTGGGCGGAGCCTGGAAAGATGCGATCGCTGAGCCAGGAAGTTGGGGAATAGGTTTTACAGCATTTGGTGAAATACTTCCTTACCATGAAAATAAGGTTTTATTGGATTCATCTATAAAGGATAAGTGGGGGCTACCAGTATTGTCAATAGATGCCGAAATTAGGGAGAATGAGCATAAAATACGCGTCGACGCAAGCAATGAGATGATGGAAATGTTGGAGTCGATTGGCGTAAAAGATATAAAGAGCTACGACAATGGATTTAGCATGGGGCAGGGAATTCACGAAATGGGAACAGCACGGATGGGTAAGGATCCGAAAACTTCGGTGTTAAATAAATTTAACCAAGTATGGGATGCAAAAAATGTATTTGTGACAGATGGGGCCTTCATGACCTCATCTTCCTGTGTAAATCCGTCGCTAACCTATATGGCTTTTACAGCTAGGGCTGTAGATTTTGCTGTAAATGAATTAAAAAAAGGAAATCTTTAATTTTATCATCTCATAATTATGAATAGAAGAGAAGCAATACAACGTGTGGTCTTGCTTATGGGCGGAACTGTCATTGGCGCTTCGTTATTTTTGGAAGGATGCCATCGATCTGCTTCGAAGGATGTTGAGACGCTCTTTGATCCAAAATCAATCGACTTTTTAGGTGATCTGGCGGAGGCTATTCTTCCAAGAACGAAAACCCCGGGAGCCAAAGAAGCAGGTGTGGGACCAGTTATTCCGATTATGGTGCGGGACTGTTATAGCGCTGAAGAACAAGAGGTTTTCTTGGCTGGAATAACAGGAATTGACGAACGTGCAAAAAAAGAATTTGGAAATCAATTTCAGCAGCTCGGAAAGAAAGATCAAACGGCCTTTGTCGATATGTTGGACAGGGAGGCGCAGGATTACGATGAAAAGAAAACAGCGGGCGGATTGCCTCATTTTTTTACCCTGTTTAAGCAGCTTACCCTTCTTACATTTTTTACCTCAAAATTGGGTGCTACTGAAGTGTTTCGCTATGTAAAAATTCCGGGAAAGTATGATGGAGATTTCCCTTATCACAAAGGCGATCATGCCTGGGCAACGTAAACGATAAAGAATACTGTAGTAGCGATCTTGACCCCCTTGTCCTTAATTGGCAGCGGGGTCAATTAAGGACGTTGTTAAGCCCATGAATTTTAAAAGATTCTTATTATCAAAAAGCAAAGTGGTGAAATGTGTGCCTGTTTTCATCGTAAGTCTGGTACCATCCGGAAAAGAGCTCCCTGCATCAAGCCTCTCCTTTTTAACATCGTGACGACTGAATTTTAATAGCGCTTCCTTAAGCGTTGTTTTATTGATTGCCAGATCGAAAGGCAATCCTTCAACAACCAGGAACTTGTCTTCTGGAATATCAAAAAAGATCTCGTTAACTGATTTATCAGCCTGGTAATTGCTATAGAGTTCTAAACCGGATTTAGTGATCCATTTTGCATACTTTTCGTCATTGGCATCTTCATAGAAGACCGTTTTTACGTTCAATGCTTGAGCAATTTTATCCACTGTCTGCGGAAAGATAAACTCTCGGTTTTTATTTAACAGCGATTTTAACTCAGCTTTGTTTTGCGCAAAGGTTGTCGCAGCAAATAGGAAAAGGGAAATAGTTAGCGTAAAAGCTTTTATCTTCATCATAATCTTAAGCTATGTTTATCAATAGTTATTCAAGAGATTAAAATTAATTAAACGAATAAAAATATACAATAGTATGATCTACTTGTTTTAAGGAGGGGGGCAGCGACCAACCAAAGAGGTTTTCAGCCTATTAGCCAATTTTTGGGGATATAACATACTGTTTTAGGGATGAGAGGGGCAAATTTCATGATGCGTATTTTGAAGTTGGTTGATTCATTTTTGATAAAAATGAATAGGATAAAAATCATTGTTCCGAAAACAATTTGAAGTATTGGACAGTTACAATTTAAATTGTACTTTCATAACGTTTTTTAATAATGGGAGATATTGATATTTTATGATCACAACCAAGTATTTTAACTATCGACAGATATTCAATTTAGCTGGGGCACATTTGATATGGCTTACATTATGGTGTTCCTTGGTGGCGGTCATTTATTATTTTTTTAATTGGCAGTGGATGATAATTCCATGGGTGCCCTTGGCATTGATTGGAACTGCAGAGGCGTTTTACGTTGGTTTTAAAAATAATCAAGCCTATGACCGACTTTGGGAAGCCCGAAAGATTTGGGGTGGAATCGTCAATTCGAGCCGTTCTTTTACGGCGATGTTGTATGCATTTGATACCGAAGATGGCGATCATACGGATTTAGAGGAGAGAAGAAAAAGGATTGCTTACCGCCACATTGCCTGGTTGTATACTTTTCGCGAGCAATTGCTCATCCCGACGGAATGGGAGCATATCAGTTTAAAAAAACACTTTGGTTCAATGAATGTTAAAAGGAATAGACTGATAAAAGCGGGTTTTCCTGATTACAGCAGAACATCCATTTTTTTGCATAAATATCTTCCTGCCGAAGAACTTAAGTTGCAACGCGAATACAAAAATTTTGCGACTTATTTGATTTCGAAGCAAGCAAAGGAAGTCAATGCGTTAAAGAATGATAGAATTATTTCAGATTTCAACCAAACTCAATTGCAAAATTGCCTCAATCAGTTTTACGATTACCAAGGACAGGCGGAAAGAATAAAAAAATTTCCTTCACCAAGGCAGTTTGCCAGTACAGCATTTGTCTTCAATGTTATCCTTATCATCCTGCTTCCATTGGGCCTAGTGAACGAATTTGCAAAATTGGGAGATTGGGGAATATGGACCAGCATCCCTTTTTGTGTGGTCATTGGTTGGATCTATATTGTGATGGAATTGGTAGGGGATTATACCGAAAACCCTTTTGGAGGACTTATGTTTGATGTACCGATGCTATCCATTTGTAGAACAATTGAGATTGATGTATTGCAAATGATAGGTGATAAGGATCTTCCTGACCCCATTGCATCGAAAAATGGTGTGCTGGTTTAAGTTTCTACAGACCTATTGCTATGGTGTTTTTTACCTCAGCGATCATAAAGGAGCTATGGGTGCTTGCGATATGCTGTAGACTTGTTAGTTTTGTTAGCATAAAATTACGGTAATCTGCCATGTCCTGAACACATATCTTCAGAATATAGTCGTAATCACCACTAACATGGAAACATTCCGTTACCTCCTGAAGATTCATCACCTCTTTTTCAAATTGTAGGATAAACTCCTTTTTGTGTTGCGCTAGTTTAACATGACATAATACCAAAAAATCTTTGGCTATTTTCTGTCTATCGAGTATTGCGACATAGCCTTTTATAATTCCCGTATTTTCGAGTTTACGCACACGTTCATAGACTGCTGTTACGGATAAGTTGAGTTTATAGGAAAGTTCTTTAGTCGTTTGTTTTGCATCTTCCTGTAGAAAATGCAATAATTTACGGTCAATTGCGTCGAAGTGCATAGATTTTTTTTTGGTTTCCACTAATTGTTTTTAATCGAGTTAGTTCTTTTAACTAGATATTGTTGTTATAATAGATTTATAATCTAATATATGTATAATTCCTTGTAATCTAATTTGAAATATACCAATTTTAAAGATAAAAACATGGAAGATTTTAACGCAGCAAATGAAATTCAAGATTTGCAATATTTCGGTGAATTTGGTGGCGTAAATCCATCAATATCTGATAGTTCCACTTATACGTTTCTTTCCGCTAAAACAATGTTTGATACATTTGAAGGAAATGCTGAAGGCTGTTATCTCTATTCAAGGCATTCATCGCCAATGAACTTATATCTGGCACAGGCTTTAGCGAAAATGGAAAATACAGCCGCAGCCAATGTAACCTCTTCGGGCATGGGGGCGATTACAACAGTTCTTCTGCAGCTTTGTAAAAGTGGTGACCATATTATTTCCAGCAGGACGATCTACGGCGGAACTTACGCTTTTCTCAAAAATTTTCTCCCGCCATTCCAGATTGAAACAACGTTTTTAGACATTAATGATTTTGAAACACTCGAGAATTCAATTAGGCCCAATACAAAAGTTGTGTACTGCGAAAGCGTAAGCAATCCCTTGTTGCATGTGGCAGATCTGAGAAGATTATCGGCGATATGTAAAAAGTATAAGCTGAAATTGATTGTTGACAATACGTTTTCCCCGCTTTCTATTTCACCAGTACGTTTGGGGGCGGATATTGTCATTCATAGTTTAACCAAGTTTATCAACGGCAGCAGTGATACCGTGGGCGGGGTTTATTGTGCGAGTCAGGAGCTTATCGATGACACTAAAAATGTGAACACAGGAGCATCTATGCTATTGGGGCCAACCATGGACAGTTTGCGTTCGGCGAGCATTTTGAAGAATCTACGTACACTTCATATACGGATGAAACAGCATAGCCATAATGCCATGTATCTCGCTGAACGGTTTGAGAGAGATGGATTAAAGGTTTCTTATCCGGGATTGCCATCTCACCGGGATCATGAATTAATGAAAAGCATGATGCATGAGGCCTATGGTTTTGGTGGTTTGATGACTTTGGATGTGGAAACAACTGAAAGAGCCAATGCATTGATGGAGTTGATGCAGTCTGAAAATTTGGGGTATCTTGCCGTAAGCTTAGGTTTTTATAAGACATTGTTTTCCTGTTCAGGTAGTTCAACATCGTCGGAAATCCCCGAGCAGGAACGTTTAAAGATGGGAATTTCAGATGGATTGATCAGATTTTCTATTGGCTTGGATCAGGATATCGAACGGACGCATCAAAAGATGAGAGCATGTATGCAAAAGACCGGGATTCTGAAATAATACAAATTATCTTGTTTGTGTCTACTTAGCAAATAATGGGGGATGGGCTTTGTTTTTAGAACTGGATCCGTAAACTATTCCATTTTTTATATAAATAGTTTACGGATTCTATCCTGTAATACGGGGTTGCTGACTTTTAGAAATTCACGAATTAAATCCGTACTCGTTGGTGGCTGATGTGGGAAAGCGTAGCGATTTAAAAATACTTTCAACGCTTTATTTATTTTTTCTTCGCCAATTAATTCATGAAGTTGATACATGGCGAGAAGACCTTTATAATAGGATACATTTGTATTTCCTGGAGACACCCTGCTTAAAGCTTCATCTTTGCTGTTTGCTTTGCCAATTTCATAGAGGTCTTGGTACATCTTGATCATATGTTTCATTGCTTGGGACCCATGTTTGTGTTTATAGAGCATTAATTCTGTATACATGGCCAGGGTTTCAGTCAATATCGCTGCACCCTCCCGTTTGTCATCCGGATCAATTTGGCTGTTGCCCCACCACTGATGGGACAACTCGTGTCCAGCAAGTTCATTGATCACATCTCTTGTTTTTTCTCGACGTAGATCTGAATGAAAGGTCATATTTTCATTCATAAAAATTGTGCCGGGATAAGCCGTAGCATTAAATCCACTAGTAAATCCGGATATTTCGACGAAACGTATACTCTTAAATGGGTATTTCCCAAAGTTATTTTCGCAATAGGCTAAAGTTTTCTTTGTTTCATCTAGTAGCTGTCTAACATTTTCAGGATGTTTTCTATCATAATAGATCTCTATGGATATATCCTCATAAGATGAACTTTCAAGTACATAGTTAGCAGAAGACACTCCAAAGCGAAAAGGGATCGGCATTGCTGATTTATATCGAAAGAAGTTACGGTTGTTTTTTTTCCACTTTTGGATGAAATCCCCCGTCGCGATACAAGTCTGGTCGCTGTCACTGGAAATAATTGTTTCAAGATCAATATATCCGTAGTTGTATGGAGAAGGATCACGCTGTTCTAGTTTTTTTAATGGAGTCGCTATTCCCAGTTTTCTTTTTGCCCGTTCTATTGGGTCTTCAATTTCATTTTGACTCTGATAACCGAATATGGGATAGTATCGGCTAATACGCATGAAAGACCCATTGGCTATTATGGCATTCAATGGATCATGTCGGTTGAACGCATTCCAAGAGTATTTCATAGCGAATTCCATGCGGATAGAATCTCCGGGCATTAAAGGCGTTGTTAGTTTAAATCGTCGATGGCCATAGTCGTTGTCCTCGGCTATTTGTTTAGTATGATCTATTCTGATTTGTACCAATTCCATTGATGGGTCGTGGTAAAGTAATATACTATCTAATGTAGAAGTCGATTTATTGACAAGTAGATATTGTCCGGTAATGGCATATTGATTTGACTTCGGATAAAGATCTATTTCAGTTGTGACGGATACAATAGTTGGCTGTGGTATATGCTGATAATGCCTATATTTTTCTTCATAATGTTGCCTCCATTCAATTTCCGCTGAAGAACTTTTCAAGTGTGTTTGCCGATAGATATGATAGCCTGAAAGCAATAAGGTCATAAACATCAGCAAAGAAATAGTCGTTATTCTTTTACTCCCTCTTATGCGACCTGAGATCCGTGTAATATTCTGCCAGCTCCATGTAGATGCGATCGTGATAAGGACCGTAAAAGAAATCCAATAGATCATCTTTATACCGAATACATTGAGGTAAGAGCCAAATTGATTTATGTCTCCACTGTATTGTAAGGGAGACTTCGCGAAACGAAGAAGCGGATGCTGTATACCCACCATAGTGCCGATAGATGAATTTGTTAATATGAAGAATAAAACAGTAAATATTAATGCTGGATATCTTACTTTTATCATTGTCTGTAGGCTGACGATAAGAGCCGAATAAAGGAGCGCTGGAACGCCGAGGATATAAAAAAGACTTAAATATAAATTCCACTCAATAATTGGATATTGAAATGTAAGTTGTAGAGCGATACAGAGCACTATGCTCACTGTAATAAGGAATAAAGCAACACAAGATAATGAGATCCATTTTGCTAGCAAGTGGACCGCTGCTTGCATAGGTGTACAATTTTCCAGCATATCTATTCTCGAATTGCGAGAACGCCAAACTGCTTCCATACCATAAAATAATAGGACTGAAATTGCGAAAAAAGGAAAGCTATTCATGATATTCCGAACCATCAATCCACTGCTGGCATAACGCTGGGGCAAGCGCATACCCGCGTCGACATCACTAAAGATCTCCATACCGAGGAAAAATACCCATAATACAATGATAATGACAAAGGGCAAACCTTTCAGCATTGATTGGAGATCGATCTTTAAGAAGCTAAGGAGAGTACGAAACTTGTAGGCGAAATTGTTATTAGAAATATTTATTTTGTTGTATACGGGATTGGGTTTTCGACTTATTTCCCTCCCATAAGGCTGTACTTTCTGACTTTTATGGTTTTTAAAACGAAATGTATAAATGGCATAGGCTATAACTGCCACGGAAAATATTAATATACCGATGCGGTTTGTTAATAAATGTCCGGTCAACTGTAGTAATTTTGTGTTTTTTTGATCGGGATCCCAGGATTGACACTGTTCAAAAAATGCTGAAAAGCCAAAGGGATCCACTGTTGCCATGGAGGCCATGGTATCGGAAGATACAGGAGATGCGTTGGCAAATAATGGAGAATTTGAGAATAGGGAAACTACAAAATAAAGAACATAAATGAAAATACCCGAAAGGAAAACGATCATTTTGCTTTGACTGATCAAAGCAACTGCACTAATAACAGCTGTGCAGAAAAAAATATTTGGAAGTACAAGGAGGATATAAGGCTGCAGGTAATTGATCAGATGGACTGACATAAGTTTTTCTTGTTGATCTCCTTGTATCAGATGACCAATCATCAATCCAATGATAAACAATAGAAAAGATAAAGCTGTAATCAACAAGATAAGTGTAAACCGACTTAATAGATAGGTGTTTTTGTTGAGTGGAGTTGCATATATGATCGCTGAAAATCGAGTATCTATTTCTCGTAAAAATATTTGTGATGATAAAATAACAATGGTAAAAATATTCAGTAGCGAAACTAATCCTAAGGTATAAGTTAATACAAAAGGGGAATTTGAAAACACACCTGTAAATGAAAACGAGGTTATAACGCTAAGCAAACCGCCGAACGCGGTAAATAAGAGCAGCAGTGCTAAGAACCATTTCCTGGGGAAGTAAAAGTTGGCTTCCAATATAAAGTAGTTGAAAAACATAGCTATACAATTTGAGATAACTGTGTGAAATAGACATCTTCAAGATCAGGTTGAACTTTCTCAAAACCATTTCCTGGACTTTCTTTTGCGTAAATATGGATAGATAGGCGTCCACCATTTAGTTGTGCTGATAAAGTGATAAAGTTTTTGTTAAAATAGCTTAGCTCATCTTTGTTTATTGTTTTAGTCCAAATAAGGCCTTCCAGGGATTGCAGAAAGTCATTCGGCGCCCCATGTGCGATTAATTTGCCACTATTTACGATAGCCATTTGAGAACATAGACTTCTAACATCTTCAACAATATGTGTTGAAAGGACAACAATGATCTGTTCCCCAATTTCACTGAGTAAATTATTGAACCGGTTACGTTCTTGGGGATCAAGACCAGCCGTAGGTTCATCCACAATGACTATTTGGGGTGTACCTAATAATGCCTGTGCAATGCCAAAACGCTGTCGCATACCACCGGAAAAATGCTGTACTTCTTTGTTGCGGAATTCGTAAAGATTTACTCTTGACAGCAAATCCAATATGTGATCCTTGCGCCCTTCTTTTTCGATACCTTTAAGCACGGCAAGGTGATGCATAAGTTGATAGGTAGATAAGTGAGGATATACACCAAAATCCTGAGGTAAATACCCTAGTTGTTTTTTGATAAATGTGGGGTCATTCAAGATATTGGTATCATTAAATATAATTGAACCGGTATCTGCATTTTGCAGACCGGCAATTATTTTCATTAATGTTGATTTCCCAGCCCCGTTTGGGCCTAAAAGTCCAAACATGCCGTTCCCGATATTCAATGAAAAGTCTGTTATTGCTTTCACACCATTTGAATAGGTTTTTGAAAGGTTCTCGATGTGTAAATAATTCATAATTGACTTGTATTTATACTTTTAGATCGCTCAGGTTTAATTTTTCTTAGGCAATATCATTCCAGTCACATCATGATGTGATCATTATCAAATGTAATATTCGGATTTTTAAACGCTAGTCAGGCACGAATTCCAGTATGTCACCGGGTTGGCATTCCAGCACTGTGCATATTGCCTGCAGTGTTTCGAAACGTATGCCCTTTGCTTTGCCTGTTTTCAAAACGGAAAGATTGCCTTGGGTGATACCTATTAGCTCCGCAAGTTCCTTACTTTGCATTTTTCGTTTCGCCAGCATCACATCTATATTTACAACAATTGCCATAGGTTAAATGTATAGATCTTGTTCATCTTGTAAGTGGAGACCTTGTTTGAAGATTTCCGATAAGAAAAAAATAAAAATTCCCAGAATAAAATGTAAAGCAATTAGAATGGCAATTCCTCCATCAATTGTGACAAAGACAGCAGCGATAGCAGTGCAGACAATTGGGACTAGCAGATTTAACCAATAATAACGTTTGAGTATCAGTAGATGAGGTTCTGTAAAGAGCTTCCTACGGGTAAATAATTTGAATATCTGTGCAGATAACAAAAAAAAGATTGTGTAGAATGCTAGCGGAAGTAGAAATGAGAAAACCTGGTAAGATAAATTGTTATCCACGCTCATTAAAGGCGTCTGGGTAAGTGGATAGTTGATATGAAGAAACATTCCGCCTCCATATAACGCAGTATTCCAACCTGTGACTAGACAAAGCAGTGAATAAAGTGTCATTATTAAATATAAACTCCCTAAAAGCGAAGTTATATAAAACAGGATACTGCCGATAATTTTTGTTCGGTTCATAATACAAGATATAATTTAATAC
>JALAGS010000193.1 GCA_022712315.1 Sphingobacterium sp.
GTATTAAAAAGCCTTTCTGAAATTCAGAAAGGCTTTTTTTTTAAACAATGCTATCTATTGCCAACCTGGCGTCTGCGTTAAAATATAGCCCAAATTCGCATATTGTTGGATCTGATTCAACCCAACAGGGGCCATATAAGACCGATCGGTAAAACTCACCCTGTTTGCAAATTTTGGAACAACGTAATAACCCACCATAGCGTCACCATTGGTACCATTATAGGTAATTGTATTTCCTGCCGCATCACGCACTTTCAAAACTCCTTCATAAGCTTTTGTCAAACGATTTGGCAGATCCTTTTTGATATTTACCCAAGGGCCCAATGAATAATCGACGCTACGCGAAAAATTCATATAGTCTAATTTCTTCCAACGGCGAATATCATTCAATCGTGCATATTCATATACAAACTCCATTCTCCGTTCACGTCTAATTTCCCACATCAAAGGCGACACATCAGCATCGCGATTTGGATCGTTAGGCAGAGAATTCAATGCCAAAGGTGCGGTTTTCTTTACCCCCTTAGCTATAGCATCTGCATCTAACGGCCTATTTCGAACTGCATTGATCGATTTATCCAAATCAGCTTGGGTAACAGCCGCCCCACCGAAAAACTCAGCAAGAATCTGCCTTGCCTCGATCCAATTCAGCACAACTTCACCAAGGCGCACAATCGGCGCATCATTTGTATTTGTATTGCTACTCCATTTTGCCGGATAAGTTTTTCCAATATATGTCAGAGCTTCCCTAGCGGCAAATTTATGTCCATAAGCAAATGTTGAAGAAGCGGTATTAACGGTATCCATCAACGAGGCTTCAAACCTAGGATCCCTCGTTCTCGCCAAAGACTTCATCGAAAAATCAGAGGCGTTTGTAACCGTAGAAGCCTGCCATACCTTTCCATCATTACAGATAAAAGATTTCAGTAAATCCAAATTTACTCCTTTCTGTCCCTCAGTGCCGTTACTATAAGACCCTACAGCGTGAGTCACCTTCAAGGCATCATTGTAAGTTCTAAAGAAAATCACCTCAGGGTTGCTTGATAAATCTTCTGACGCAAACAAACTCTTAAAATCACTTCCAAAAGACCACTTACCGCTATTCATGACCACTTCCGATGCTTTAACCGCAAGCGCAAGATACTTTTTCGCACGATCCTGATCTAAACCGTGATATTTTTCCCAAGACCCTTCAAACAGCATAAGATTGGAAATAAGCGCTGCCGCTGCATACTTATTTACATACCCTTTACCATCGTCTGCACGCATATTATCCAATACATACTCGAAGTCAGTATACACCTTGTCCATTACCTCACCACGCTTGGTACGCTCTTTATACATTGTTGCCTGATCCATCGGATCAACCTCAACATCAAAATAAGGCACATCACCAAACACAGAAACTAACCTTGAATACTCATAACCCCTAAAGAAACGAGCTACTGCAGTCCAATGCTTATACTCCGCCTCGGACAATTTCGACTTAGCTTTTGTTTCAACTCTACTCAACATCACATTGGCCTTTCTGACCCAGTAAAAATTCCAGGTTGGACCAGAGTAAGTAGTCAACATATCAGGCGTCAACGTACTCGCCCCTCTGCTCGTGGGAACAACTGACTCAAATCCTCCTTGAGTTCCTTCAGACGTAAAGTCATCCGCATAGTTATACCCCACCAAAGGGGCATAGGCCGTACCATAGAAAGTATTATAGCCAACAAAATAATTTAAATAAAAATCATTTGCATATAAACGAACATCAGCTTCATTTCTCCAAAAGTTTTCATCGATTACTTTAGTTTGATCAGGCCTATCCAGAACATCCTTACTACAGCTTACCCCCAACAACATTGCGGATAGCATAATAGATCCAATTTTTATTCTATTTAATTTCATCTGTCAAATTCGTTTAAAAGTTTAACTGAACACCAAATGATGCACTCTTAAATGTTGGTGTCCCAACACCTGTACGTCCACCGTTGTAATTCGTTTCATTAAAAATCGAGAAGCCTTCTACCTCTTCTGGATCAATCGGTAAGCCACGAAGCTTATCCCAAGTGAAGAAATTCTCCAACGAAACATAGACACGCAGGTTATTTATCTTAGCTCGCTGCACAATATGCTGAGGAATTGTATACCCCACAGTCAGGTTCTTAATTCTCAAATATGACATATCCAATAGGTAGCGGGACTGAACTTGCATATTGTTAACATTCGCACTACCACCGTTATTAAATGCTGCTGGATAGAATGCTCCCTGATTATCTTTAGTCCAGTAATCGTTTACAAAGCTTGCAGGCATCGCTCCATCTGAAGTGTTAAAACCCGGAATCGCCAAGAATCCTGCACCCCAAACCTTACGTTGTCCCACACCTTGGAAAAATGCTGAAACATCGAAACCTTTCCAATCAGCACCAAATCTAAAGCCATACTGATAACGAGGCGTCGAATTACCAATGATCTTCATATCCCCAGGATTATCAATGGTACCATCACCATTATCAATCTCTCCGTCACCATTCAAATCTTTGAATTTAACATCTCCAGGACCAAAATAAAAATTAGTTGAATTTTGGAATCGCGGCTGATAAACAGGTTTTTCACCATTCGGGCCTTCTTTTAATAGATAGACGTTATCTGTACTTCCATAATATTTAGTCATATCTGCATTTGGTTTTACCAACTGAGGATTGTTATTTCCGTCTAATACAAAATCATTATATTGGTACAAACGGTCCGTCTCATATCCCCAAATATCACCATACACCCTACCGTTATAATTCACCCCCGTAGTGCGCAATGAAGTATATCCACTAAAAACAGACTTAGAATCATCCAAATTAGCTCTAAAATTAATTCCCAATCCATTTTCAAATCGGTGGTTAAAATCTATCGCCAATTCAAACCCCTTAGTCGTCAAGGTACCAAAATTACCCCAAGGTGCTGCAGAGCCCAAAGTCAATGTTGTTCCTTCTAAAGGAGCAAACATATTTTTGGTCTTCTTCTGATACCAGTCAAATGTCAACCCTAATTTATTCTTAAAGAATCTGGCATCTGCACCAAAATCTAACGTTTCCAGATCTTCCCATGTAACATTTGGCCAATTCAGTTTTGGTGTACCAACGGAATTCAACAGTGCCCCGTTGACGATGTAGTTAATCTGGCCCGCATCCATATTTGAAACATAAAGGTCAGAAGGTACCGTTTGATTTCCGATGACACCCCATGAGCCCCTAAACTTCAACTGATTTAATGTAGCTCTTGACCAGTCCATGAATTTTTCTTCCGAAACTACCCAGCCTGCTGAAAAAGATGGGAACCAACGCCATTTCAAATCAGTCGGAAACTTGGAAGAACCATCGTAACGGATATTACCTTCAAATAGATACTTATTCTTATAAGCATAGTTCACACGGCCAAAATATCCCAGCTGAGATTCCCAGTACTCACCGCCGCTCCCCGTAATTTGGCCCACAGCCAAATCAAACTGAGGATTTGTAATGTCTAATAAATCAGCACGCTGTGTCCAATGATAAGAACCATCATTTGTCACTCTATTTAAACCAAGGATAAATTTAAAGCTATGATCATCATTCAGATTTAGCTGGTAGGTTGTAAACGCATTGACAGTATGTTTGTGTTCATTTTGTGAACGCATATAGATATGATCTTGCGCGGAGCCATTAGCTGTATACATATCATTGGAAAGATCGTAAGCTAAAGATGCATCAGCATCCCCCTTATTGACAACAGCACCTTCTTTATTCACATAAACCGGATTTCCTTGCGCATCAAATCGTTGTTTAGCAGCTACCCACGAATTTGCAGCCGTAAAACGGGTTCCATTTTTACGCCAGCTATAGTCCTCATTTGTAAACGTGTAATCAACATCTACCTTCCAGTTCTTCATAATATTAACTGTAGCGCCAGCACTTAAGTTAATGTAATTACGAAGCATAGAAGCTTGGTTAGCGGCTTCATTTTCACTCCAAGGGCTTCTTATTGGATTGTTGTTTTCGTCATAGCCCATTGGATAAAGCGAACTCCAGCGATACATGTACAACCATGGATCGGCCGTTGTTGAATTCGTCGCATAAGGATAAATCTTGTTCCGCTGCGCAAACATGGCCCCACCTCTAATAGTCACATATTTATTCAATTCAGTATTTAGTCTTAGCGCAGCATTATATCGTTTAAACTTATCCGAATCGCCTGCCTTTAACATACCGCTTTGGTTTAATGAACCAAATGAAGCTGTATATTGTGTCTTCTTAATGGTACCATTTAAAGACAAGTTATGTGTTTGCGTGGGAGCCCACTCGCGCACCATATAATCATATGGATCATAGGTTCTAACGCCGTACTTTTTCGTTGGCGACCCCGGATCGACATACCAGTCTCTACCGTATACCGTTGGATCATCTTTACCTATTGAGGATCCATATTTTTTATCCCACTCAACCGCACGCTCGTAACTCTCTCTATTTACTTTATAGAAAGCGCCAGTCTCGGTCCCACCAATTCTTTCTAGCGCATCAATGGTATATTTTAAGGCGTTGACACGCCCCATTTCCAACTTTTTATATGGATTTTGAAATGAGAAGTTATTGGAATAATTTACAGTCACCTTCTCCGCACTTCCACCGGTCTTTGTCTTAATTAACACAACGCCGAAGGCAGCTTTTGCACCATAAATGGAAGAAGATGCCGCATCTTTTAATACGGTAATAGATTCAACATCATCAGGATTTACATACTGGATACTCGGAATTTCTACGTTATCCACCAAGATCAATGGACTACTATTTCCTTGAATTGATGATATTGCACCGCGGATACGCATAGTAGGATCAGACCCCACTTCCCCACTCGGAACAGTAACACTAAAACCAGGCGTCGTACCTTGAATTGCCCTTCCAACATCGGCTATCGGACGACTCTGTAAATTCTCCTTCACATTAATCGATGCAACCGCACCTGTTAAGTTGGCTTTTTTCTGAGTACCATACCCCACAACAACAACCTCGTCCAATGCTTGGTTATCGTCGACTAGCGTCACATTCAACAAGTTAGAAGTCACAGGAACCTCACGTGTTACATAACCCACGGACGAGAAACGCAACTTGCTCCCTATGGCAGCTGTAATCTTAAAATGCCCCTGCGCATCGGTCTTCGTTGACACATTGCTGCCAATTACAGACACGCTCACTTCAGAGACTGGACCTTTTCCATCCGTTACAGTACCTTGCACCGTATTTTGAACCGCATTCCTTAACGAAGGGCTTAGAAGAGCATTGGTTAATTTATTGCTGTTCAAAGAACCTTCTTTTTTTGTAAAAGAATAGGATTCAGAAGGAAAACTCAATCCAAGAGCAACAGAAAATAGTACAAATTTTCTCATTGATTATAGAGTTTTAAAATAAATGATTCTAGTTAATATTGTTAGTTATTGCTATTCAAAATCAGTATATAACAAGTATTTCTTACGCATTTGCTTATAGGCCTTCAGGTCATCAGACCACGAAGCACGAATCTGCACTTCCGATTCTCCTGCAAGAATTTGCTTGCGTAACTGATCAGTACCTGCCAGCTTATCAAAAAATTCAGGCCTCGCAAAAAAAACTGATTTATCAGGTGTCTTTTGATAAAAATCCAATAAATATTTTAGTGTGAATTTTTGCTTTTCAGGATCCAAAGCACGTAGATCTAGACCATAATTTGTTGCACCTTTCCCTTCCACATGCTTGGACATACCATGACGTTCACCCGGGGTAAATGTAAAAGAGCCATACACCGGATTTGTATACCCTAAAACCTGAAAAGGCCAGTCGGTACCACGCCCCACCGAAATATCAGTTCCTTCAAAAAGACATAATGAAAGATAAAGCCGCACAGAAAGCTGATTCGGAAGACTTGGCGATGGAATAACCGGCAAATCGTACATCGTTTTGTGATCCCAATTTTGCACCTTTACCACCTGTATATCTGCCTGACGACCATTCTCAAGCCAACGTTCCCCATTGATCATCTGAGCTAACTCACCGATTGTCAAACCATGAATCATGGCTATTTTATGCCAAGAAACATCTGATTTAAACTTATCATCATGACGCACCGGCCCATCGACCTGGTCTCCATTTGGATTTGGCCTGTCCAATATGATCAACTTTTTGTTATGCTTTGCACAGAGCTCCATGACACGGTGCAATGAAGTAATATAGGTGTAAAAACGTGCTCCGACATCTTGTAGATCAAAAATCATCACATCAATGGAATTGATGATAGAATCTTGCTTCTTATTTCCTCCATACAATGTAAACAGAGGTAAACCAGTCTTTGTATCAATATCATTTCCAAACTTCTCACCACGTTCAACATTCCCACGGAAGCCGTGCTCAGGCGCAAAAGCAAACTTTAAATCAATCTTATTATCAATCAAGACATCGACAAGATGTTTTTTATCAGATCCTACTATGGAAGTTTGATTTCCCATGATCCCTACCTTCTTACCCTTTAGCTCCGATAAATATAGCGTAAGCTGATCTGCACCTGGCACAACATCTTGATTCGATATAGATCCACTCATGCTGTTTTCTGCTTTTTTATTAACCTGCGTAGACTTCAAAGAATTCTCACAAGAAACAAAAGCAACAATAAAAACCAAAAAGGCTAGTTTTAATAAGGCATTTTTCATCATAAATAGATTTTAGATCATACAAAAATTGCAGCTTTATGCACGAATAATTGAAAATCAGAATAAAAGTAAGTAGAACTTTTCGTTTTTAAAACTAAAAACTACATAAAAACGCAAAAGAAAGTAAGTATTCACTTACAAAGTAAAGAAATCCAGTTGATTAAAACGACTAGTCAGCAGCGAAGCAAAAATTAAAACAAAAACACAATAAACTGAAAATAAGACAATTATATAATTAATGAAATCTCTGTCGAATAGCCTGTAAGTGTGTGAGACACACTAAAACGTAACAAATTGAATACAATTAACATTTTGTTAACAAGACAGCAAAATACAGCAAATCCGCAAAATATACTATAAAACGATTGCATTTTGCATACTTTATAATTACCCCTGCAAAAAAAGGACATTAAATAGTATATCAACGCGAATCTCTCAAAGACAGGCAAACTAAGGCAACGGATTTAGTTTTAGATCTGCAAGACTCTTTCTTAATTCATTCATAAATCTATCCCCCGGATCATCTTTACCCGTGATATAATTGGGATCAGTTTCTTTCCACCAACTCGTTTTCTTAAATCGCTGATATTCATGATGCCCCAATACAAATTCAATAGGATATTTTTTACTGAGATAACGGATAAGCTCTTCATTTGCTTTCAATTGCGCATCCGTTAATGGATGTTGTCGACTACCTATATTTTCTATCCCTATTGCACAATAATTGAGACCTATCGTATGTCGCGCAAATATAGAATCCGGTAAAAACTGATAAATCGTACCGTCACGATCAATGACAAATTGCGAAGAAACATTCAGTGCGCTGGCTTTGGTCAATTCAGGCCTTCCCGGAAGCCGCGTAGGATTGAATGTATTGAAGGTCGCTTTCACGCTATTGTTAGCCGTCCAATGCACCACCACCATTTTGGGATGGATAACAGGATCCGACTGCGTCAAGCCGTGCCTATTTTTAAGGTAATCCAGCGAAAGCTGAATACGGTCTTTATCCCAGGTAATGGGTTTTTGAATAATCTTGGGCGATTGTGCCAGGAGCACAAATGGCATAAAAAAGAAAAAGAAGTAGATACAATATTTCATGACAAAACGAATTAGATAAAGAAAGCCGCAGTTGCGGCTTTCAAATTTAAATTATTCTTTGGTATCCCACCAAACCGGAAATGACCATATATCGTCATTTAACGCATTCGGATGAGACGCTTTCAGATTATCTGAATTATAGTTGATTTCATGCGAAACCTGACGGACTCTTCTGAATTGTTTTCCTTGCGGTATTTTAGTCTGCGCTGCTGCGGTCACTGTATATTCATAAGGAACTGCCCAGCCTGGATACACCGAACTACTGAAGTCATATCGACGCATATCGTTCCAATTCTGTTGTGAGAAAGAAAGGGCTATGAATTTTTGCGTCATAATTTTAGCCAGTGTAATATCCCCAGCCGTACCAATACCATTGTTTAGAAAATTATCAATCTTGACCTGCGTCATTGGCGACTTACTCGGACTGGCATCAGCATAGGAATTCAGCTTTGTATTCATTAAGTCAATATGCGCTTTAATCCCATCCTTATACGCATTAAAGGCACCCGCTTTATCTCCCTTATTAAATAAGACCTCAGCTTTAATAAAACACATCTCAGGATAGGCCACCAGATGTGTAGGTGCATCCGGACGCGAATAAAATGTACCAGAAGCAGCCACGGTACCGTCTTTCCACCTATAAGTATCCGACACATCACTGTCGTACCCCTTGGAGCTACTCTTAATGGAAACATACACGGTATCTCCCCAACGCGCCGTGTTAGCACTGTTAATATACCAGGAATGTGGGTTTACCGTACGGCCGTTACTTTGAATAGCCACATCCTTATCGTTATAAGAAGATGCTATTGGTCCCGAGTTCATGCGGATAGTAGACTGCATATCCACTCCTTTGGACCGCATCATCTTTTTGGGATAACCATACTCTGCCCAAGGCAATAATTTGTCCGCCCGTGGATCTTCTATGCCTTTATTGTCAAAATTGGTCAATAAATTTTCATACCATTTCGTAACCAATGTATTGGTATTCATACCCGCATTATTAAATACGATAGACGTTTTTACGGGATCCGCAAATAGGATATCCCCGATATTATCAGTCGCATCATCCATATGGGCAATTACCGTGCTTTCTCCTACCGAAGTAGCCGCTTTATTTAGCGCCGCCAATACATCATCTGGCTTGTATAAAGCACTCTTTTTCGAAAGATTATTTAACCACCTCGCCTTCAAGCCATAACACATTTTCAACCACTTACTCACATCACCACCATTCCAGCTATCACCCGCAGATAATGGAGCTGCAGTGCCAGGTTGAGTCATATTAAAGTATTCAATTGCCTTATCAATATCAGCAAGACAACCTTCAAAAATTACTTTTCCACTATCAAACTTTGGCGTTATAATAGTACCCAAGGCCTCCGTATAAGGCATCTCACCATACCAATCTGTCATCAGCATAAAACCCATGGCTCGAATGGCATGCAAAGCCCCAAGATAGTGATAAGCCTTCTCTGCAGTAGCCTTATCTTCCATATCCTTAAAATTTGCCCCGGCTCCAACAAAGAAGAACTGATAAGGTGTAGTAGACATGCCCGCCGCAGGATTCCAGCCCGCTATTAAACTATTTGACGCAGTACTGTTAACAAATGTCAACTGCTGTGTCACAAAACCAGCACGTGTTCCTGCCGTACCTTGTGCATACATGTAATAATGCTGTATCCAGGCCAGACGACTTTGCACTGAAGCAACGGTGCTGGATGGCGTATTCGGATCCACATTGATATCCAACCAATTTTTGCTACAGGACGAAAATAAAGTTAGAACCAACAGAAATGAAACTATTCTCTTATATTTATTCATGACTTTCCTATCTTAAAATCTAAAATTTAAACCAAACATAACGCCTGCGGTACTCGGCACCCCATTGTAATCTATACCGACCGAACTAGATCCTGTCACACCAGACCCTGCTGCGGAAGCTTCCGGATCAAGCCCCTTATAATTGGTCAATAACCAGAGATTTGTTCCGGTCAATGTCGCTGTCAGACCTTTGACCACTTTGGAAACCCCTGCATTTTTCAGCACACCATCCGAGAAATTATACGCAACTGAGATATTGCGCAAGCGCAACCAGTTTGTCTTCACCATAAAGTTTGCACTTTCGCGGGCATAGAAATCGCTCCAATAATCCTGGATAATCTTCCGTCCGCTTGTTGATACACCTTTAATATCATACATTTGGTCTGCTAAAAATGTAAATGTCTTATCTTCAAACACTGGAGCATCATTCGTTCCACCATTGCGGATTGCACCATTTAACACTAGCTGATCACGGTCCTCCGTCCGCTTGCTCATACCATTGATGGTCATCGCGTAATCTGTACCATTATAGATATCGCCACCTATACGAAAATCAAACAAAAAGGACAGATTGAAATTCTTATAGGTCAAGCTGTTATTGAATCCACCGGTCAGCTTAGGCTCTCGGTTTCCGATATTATAAGTCGTTTGATTGTCGCTAGTCGGCATACCTGTATTGGCGTCCAAAACAACTTTTCCGTCAGGCGTACGGGTCCATTGCGAACCAGAAATCCCCATAAAATTGCCCCCATTAAAAGAAGCTGCTTTAGCATTTCCAACCTGCACATCCGTCACATAGAGAATATTAACACCAGCCAATAGGTTATCTACTGTCCCTTTATTCCGCGACATATTCAATGTCGATTCCCAAACAAAGTCTTTCTTCACAATCGGCTTACCTGTTAATGACAATTCCATTCCCTTGTTATAAATATCTCCGCCGTTGACCGAGATGAAAATATAACCTGTCGATTGTCCCAGGCGTGGAGACAGGATTTGGTTATAGGAATTATTGGTATAGTAGGCATAATCTATCCCAAAACGTCCTTTAAAGAAGCGTAGTTCAGCACCAACTTCAAAAGACCCTGTTGTCTCAGGTTTTAAGAAAGGATTACCTTTCTGCCAATTATTTCCCGCGCCTACGATTCCACCTAAATATTCAACAGGCTTCCAAAGGTATGTATTGGTCACATACGGATTTGCGTCTTTACCCACGCGTGCCCAGGAAGCTCTCAACTTTCCGAAATCCAACCAGTCTGGGCGACTGTCTTTCATGAGTTCGGTAAACACGAAGCTACCGCCAACAGAAGGATAAAAATAGGACCTATTGTCCACAGGCAGTGTAGAGGTCCAGTCATTTCTTCCGGTAACGTTCAAAAATAACATATTTTTGTAGGAAGCCCTCAACTCACCGTATAAACCAAACAGGCGCTTTTTCGTATTGTTAACTGCAAATTGTTTATTCGCCGCAGCAATATTTTCGAAACTATAAAAATTGTCTACCTCGAAATGATAACCCATGCGACGGTTTGTTGTCGTCTTGGTTTGCTCCGAGAAAAATCCCACTAAAGCCCCTAGATCAAAATCACCTACCTTTTTATTGAAATTGGACATGATATTGGAAGACCAATAGTTGTATTTGAAATCACTTTCCGACATCATACCCTTTTGCCAAGGCTTTTTAATAGCACCGCCTTCACCGATTACGGTCGAATTTTTAGTCAGATAACTGTCCATTCCGACACGATAGGTTAGGCTCCACCAATCGAAGATGGGCATAGTAGCATTGATGCTTCCCGTAATACGCTCCGTGTTATCACCCAATATATTTTTATTGATGGTCCAATACGGATTTTCGATATCAGATTCCAACGGCTGGCGCCCCTCAAACATCCGGTATTTTGTTCCATCATCATTCAGGTACTTCTTCATATCATCGCTGCGCGACCAACTATACAGCGACTCCATCGCCCCTGTACCTCCCGATCCCCATAGACCAGCAGACGTCAAGGTTTTATCTGTATTTGCCAATGAATAACCGACATTGGCCCCTACGGTCAACTTACCAAATTTCTGATCACCATTGAAGCGAAACGTGGTTTTATCGAAGCTCGTGTTTGGCACGATACCCTTCTGATCAAAGCGGGAGCCAGACAGATAGAATGATCCATTTTTATTTCCCCCTGATAAATTAACTGTATTGTCAAATACCGTCGAATGCTGAAAGAAATCTTTCACGTTGTTATAAACAACATCATTACTTCCAAACTTCTCACCCCAGGATTGTGTCGTATAATCATCTAGCACCCCTGCACTGTTGTAGTAGCCACGTTTATATTTCCCCTGCTGTTCTGGTAGCCGGTTCGCCCAGTTATTTGAAAAACGACTCGAAAAACCAATCTCGGTACGACCTTCTTGTCCTTTCTTTGTGGTAATGATAATAGCCCCTGCAGCAGCTCTTGATCCATATAAGGCCGCCGCAGCCGGACCTTTTAATACCGAAACATTATCAATATCCTCGGGATTAATATCCATCACACGGTTGCTGTTGGACGTTGCTGTCGCTTGCGCGCCATCGAAGGCGCTATTTCCTCCGATTACTGTAGAGTTATCGTAGATCACACCATCCACAACAAATAAAGGCTGGTTATCGCGCTCAAGGGAAGTACCGCCGCGAAGAATAATTTGTGCACCTGCACCGGCAGAACCCGAGGCCTGTGTCACGTTTACCCCCGCGATTTTACCTGCCAATGAATTGACCACGTTAGCAGTCTTGTTCTTCATCAACTCATCCGATTTAATATCCTGCACAGCATAACCGAGCGCTCTCTTTTCCTTCTTAATCCCCATTGCCGTCACAACCACCTCTTCAAGCGCCTCCTCACTTCCTGAAAGCGCAACGTTGATCGTTGCATTGGTACCAACTAATTGCTGTCTTTCTTGAGAACCTACGGCTCTAAAAATCAAAATGTCGCCTGGCTCCGCATTGATTGTGAAACTTCCGTCCGGCTTGGTCTGGGTACTGACAGATTTGCCTTTGATGCTCACGGTTACATTAGGCATAGTACCGCCATCTGAGGCATTCGTCACTTTACCCGTTACAGTTTTGGTCTGTGCCCATAAACTGGTTGACAGCATCACCCCTGAACAGAATAAGAGAAATTTTTTATTCATGGTTTTTAGTTAGTTGTTAATAATTTTCCATAACGGGCGGTTCCAACCCAAGGTTTATATCAATTACTACACAATACTATGAAATGCTTCTAATTAATGCAAGTTTATGCGCAATTATTTGAAAAAGAAATAACAATAAAAGGATTAATGCATAATTCGACACAAAAAAAACCATTAAACTCATAAAGACAGATATAAAAACGCATAGCACAGCAAAATCAAAGCAAAAACACCCTATAAAAGCATTTAGCTAGATAATTTCACCACATTTTACATCAAATTCCAATACAATCGCAATAAAACTACCAATAGCAGGCAACAGCAAACAGACAACGGCACTTTTATGCAAAAAAAACGCCCGGTGTTTACATTAGTTAATAGAGATCATTTCCTAAGATCCCTCGGTGCTTATTCGGTGCTTCTTCGGTACTTGTTCGGTGCTTCTTCGGTTGAAAGCGAAGAAATGCCGAATAAGTACCGACTTAGTAATGTGAAAAGTCCGACAGAATATTAGATTTGGTGTTGACAAATTATTATTTATTTTGTAATTTAAA
>JALAGS010000194.1 GCA_022712315.1 Sphingobacterium sp.
TAATGCACTACGAGTTAATTTAATTTCAAAAACATATTATTATGGGAACAACATTTTTTAAAACTATCAAAAACACAGTTAAGTATTGGTATTTACCTTTAATTGTAGGTATTTTACTGGTGATTATGGGATTGTACATGTTTAGCATTCCACAAGCCACTTACCTGTCTCTGGTGCTGTTTTTCAGTGCGTCATTTTTGGTTTTCGGGATTATGGAACTTGTATTTGCAATACAAAACAAGGATAATCTGGACAATTGGGGCTGGTATCTGGTAGGTGCTTTGCTGGATCTTTTTGTAGGGATTATATTATTTTTTCAGCCGCAGGTGGCATTTGTTGCTTTGCCCTATTTTATTGGATTTTCATTGATGTTCCGTTCTGTACAGGGGATTGGTTTTGCCTTTGATCTCAAAAGCTATGGCGTTTTGCAGTGGGGGAATCTGGCGCTGATCAGTTTTCTTGGCCTTATCGGGTCTGTTATTCTTATTCTTAATCCTGTTTTAGCCGGAATATCTCTGGTTGTTATAACAGCTGTGGCATTTATTTTTTCAGGTATCTCTGCAATAATTCTTGCATTCAATCTCAAAAAACTGAAAAACTATCCAAACAAAATCAGCAAAGAGTTGAAAGACAAAATTGAATCACTTAAAAATGAATATCATAATGAACTTAATAAATAAAACTTTTTCATAGGCATATTTATATTTTTTCTGAAGTCATGCACAATCGCCTCTTCATGGGTGATTGGTTTCCAAATCATGGCGATTTCATATATTTGTCTTTTAAAGATTAATTTATCTAACATTTCAAATGGGATTATTACAAGGTAAAGTTGCCATCATTACAGGCGCAACAAGAGGTATCGGGAAAGGTATTGCAGAAGTTTTTGCCAAAGAAGGCGCAAAAATAGCATTCACCTACGCCGGTTCTGCAGACAAAGCAAAAGCATTAGAATCAGAATTAAGTAATATTACAGATAAGTAATATTACAGAAATCAAAGGCTATCAGTCCGATGCGTCGGATTATGATGCTGCCCAAAAGCTGGTAGAAGATGTATTGGCAGAGTTTGGGACGATTGATATTCTGGTAAACAATGCCGGGATTACCAGAGATAATCTGATGTTAAGAATGTCCAAAGACGATTGGGATACGATTATCAAAGTTAATTTGGATTCTGTTTTTAACCTGACCAAAGCGGTTATCAAGCCAATGATGAAGGCCAAATCGGGCTCAATTATCAATATGACTTCTGTAGTAGGCGTTAAAGGGAATGCCGGGCAGGCCAATTATGCGGCTTCTAAAGCTGGTGTTATTGGTTTTTCTAAGTCGATTGCATTAGAATTAGGATCCAGAAATATCCGTTGCAATGCCGTGGCACCAGGTTTTATAGAAACCGAAATGACGGCCGCCCTTGATGAGAAAACCGTACAGGGATGGAGAGATGGTATCCCGTTGAAACGGGGTGGACAGCCGGAAGACGTGGCTAATGCCTGCGTTTTCTTAGCAAGTAATATGTCTTCCTACATCACCGGCCAGGTTCTGAATGTTTACGGCGGAATGCTGACATAATAGAATTTAATATTCAATAAAAAAGACTTTTGATTTCAAAGGTCTTTTTTATTGTCTTAATGCCAGGTAAATTATTTTTACTCAATATAAATAACCTCTCGTATAGGCTTTTTTCATCCTAAGCCTAATCAGGAAAAGAAGAAAAAGTGCTAATTTAGAGTTTCTATAAAATTTTGTAATGAAAGTAGCACTATTTATCCCCTGTTATATAGATCTGATTTACCCCAAAGTCGGTATTGCCACACTTGAGCTTTTGGAGCGATTGGGCGTAGAGGTCACAGTACCTTTGCAGCAGACTTGTTGTGGACAGCCTATGGCCAATGAGGGCGATCAGAAACATTCTATAAGGACAGAAACTCAGTTTTGTGAAAATTTTAAGGATTTGAATTTTGATTATATCGTTGGGCCGGCAGGGAGTTGTGTCAAGCACGTCAAGCTCCATATGGATGCAATTCCTCAAACCGAAACTGTTACAGAAATCCGTCACAAAACCATAGAATTAGTAGAGTTTTTACACGATGTTCTCAAGATAGAAGAATTCCCTTGGGCAGATTTCCAGCATACGGTGGCTATCCATAATTCCTGCAGTTCTATCCGCGGCTTACACATTGCATCCCGTTTTGAGTGGCAGGAACCTTACTTTAATAAAACCGAAGATCTGTTAAAGAAGGTGTCAGGAGTTAAAGTAGAAACGATTGACAGGCCACAAGAATGCTGTGGCTTTGGTGGGACGTTTTGTGTAACCGATGAAGCGGTGAGTGCCAAGATGGGGCAGGACAAAGTTGCTGATTATACAAGACATCAGGTCGAGTATGTAGTTTCGCCGGATATGTCTTGCCTGATGCATCAGGAAGGCATTGCCAAAAGAGAAAAGTCAGACCTCAAATTTGTACATATTGCTCAGGTTTTGAATAACGGACCATTCTAAAAATCACAAACAATGGGAAAAGTAAACGTAGAAGATAATGCGAGAAAATTCATCAAACAGGATGATATTCACGAGGCGCAACACGATAAAAATCTTTATAATACTATCATTAAACGTAGTAAAGTATCCTCTGAGATTCCGGAATGGGAAGAGCTTAGGAATCTGGCTTCGCAAATCAAGGAACATGCGCTGACGCATTTGGATCACTACATTGAACAGTTTGCAACAAAAGCCGAGGAAAATGGTATCACTGTTCATTTTGCAAAAGATGCCGATGAACATAATGCTATTGTTTTTGATATTTTGAATTCTCACGGCGCAAAGCGCATCATCAAAAGCAAATCGATGCTGCAGGAAGAATGCGGGATGACGCCTTTTCTTGAAGAAAGAGGAATTGATGTCCTGGAGACCGATCTGGGTGAACGAATCCAGCAGCTATCGGATGAGCGCCCAAGTCATATTGTAATGCCTGCCATCCAAAAAACGACAGAAGATATTGCCAAACTATTTGCAGATAAAATTGGTACGGATCCCAACGATGATGATCCGCATTCTCTCGCAGAAGCAATGAGGAACAATGCCCGGCCCAAATTTTTGGTGGCAGATGCCGGGATGACAGGCGCCAATTTTGCCGTTGCCGAAACCGGTACTTTTGTAGTCTGTACTAATGAAGGTAATGCCGATCTTACTGCAAGCATTCCACCGCTTCATATTGCCAGTATTGGTATAGAAAAGATCCTGCCGAAGGTAGAAGATCTGGGTGTTTTTATCAGACTACTTTCCCGCAGTGCTTTAGGGACGCCGGCGACACAATATACGTCTCATTTTTCAGGCCCAAGAGAAGGATCTGAGATGCACATAGTACTCACAGATAATGGTAGGAGCAAACGATTGTCTATGGACAAATTCTGGCATTCTCTCAAATGTATCCGTTGTGGTGCCTGTATGAATACCTGCCCGGTGTACAGAAGGAGTGGCGGATTGTCTTATGGTGCTACTTATTCCGGCCCGATTGGGATTATTCTGGATCCTACTTTTGATGAAGACACCTATTCAGAATTACCTTTCCATTCATCGCTTTGCGGCTCCTGTACAGAGATCTGCCCCGTTCATATTAATATTTCGGACCAGATTATCGAGTGGCGAAAAGTGATGATGGAGAAAAAGAAAACACCTTTTGGCAGAAGGCTGGCATTTGCTGCTGCTGACAGAATGCTGGGCAGTGCAACTGCTTTTAAAATGATGGAAAAGACCACTTACAATATGCTGAATATTCTCCCAAAATCTCTATTGGAAAACAGCACGTTGGATCCTTGGGTAGAAGACCGTGAATTGCCTGACGTGAAAAAAGAAACCTTCAGAGACTGGTACAAAAAAAACCGAAAAAACAATGACTAAAGAAGAATTACTGAGTTCGGTAAGAACCAATCTTGCTAACCGCGAAAAAGTGGATTATCCCACCATCCCGGATTATAAAAAGCCAGGGACAGATCTTAAAGCTGTTTTTGAAATTAACGCCAAAATTGCTGCCGTCGATTTTTATGATGTCGCATCGGTAGAAGAAGCGCAGGAAATTATGCGAAAAAAGCTTCCTAATGCTAAGGTCACTTGCTCTGCAACGCCTGAATGGAGAGGGAATAAAGATATACACGTGCAAAAGCCCGCGGATCTTAATGATGTGGATTTGGGTATTTTCCGTGCAGAGTTTGGTGTGGCTGAGATGGGAATGGTCTGGGTCACCGAAAAATCTCTGGTTACCAATTCATTAGGTTATTTATCTCAACACCTCGCTGTTTTGCTGGATCCTGAAGATTTGACCGAAAATATGCATACCGCCTACAAAAGAGTAGATTTTCCACACTCACATTATGGCTGTTTTGTGATGGGGCCATCTGCAACAGCGGACATCAGCGCCGTTTTGGTACACGGTGCACAGGGCGCACGGACATTGACTTTGTTCTTTCTGAAAAAACCTGTGCCCTAAAATGACAATTAACGGAAAGCTTTACAGCAACATCCTTTTGGTTTTTGCTCTGGAATCAGAAGCCGGAAAAGAATTTGATAGTTTTAATAAATTGTTTGTTGGTGTAGGAAAAATTAAAGCGACTTATCATCTTGTAAAAGCCATTCAAAAATCTAAGCCAGATCTCATAATCAATTTGGGAACAGCAGGAAGTACAGTTTTTGACAGAGGAACTATTGTTAACTGCAACCGTTTTATCCAGCGGGATATGGATGTAAGAGCATTGGGTTTTAAGAAATTTGAGACGCCATTTTCTGATGAAACAATTCTTTTGGAATATGGAATTAAAACAAGCCATCTCCCGAACGGGATCTGCGGTTCCGGCGACCAATTCGAAATGGAGCATATGAATCCTGAATATAATGTCATCGATATGGAAGCTTTTGCGTTGGCGAAAGTCGCTGAGCAGGAACAAATCGATTTTCTGTGCCTCAAATATATCTCTGATGGTGCCGATGGCAGTGCTGCTGATGATTGGACTCAGGAATTGAAAAAAGCTTCAATCGCATTAAAAAGAGAACTAGATTAATTGTTTCTGATTTTAAATTGGTCACAAAGTTGAGAAAATAGCGTTTCGATTCTCTTTCTTGATTTTCTAAAAATATATTTCTGCTTGTGATAATTTTTTTGGTTGCTTCTCATAGGTGTATCTAATTTTATATTTGCATAATTGAACAAATCTGTTTGTACTTGAGTTGATAAATAACCTCTATCTCCGATTAATGTGCAATTGTTCATTTGATGCTTTATGTCTTGCAAAAAATGGATATCATGAATGCTTGCAGTAGAAATATCAAAACTTTGAAATATTCCTGAAACAGAACATATAGCGTGTAATTTGTAACCATAATAACTCGATTGAGAAGCACAATATCCTTTGCTTGGAAATGAAAATTCATCTTCTTTACAGATTTTAGAGCGGTTTGCTCTTGCGTTTTTGCAAATTTCTAAAGGCATTGAATCTACAATAAAAATGCTTTCAATATCATGAAATCTATCAACCATAATCTTTCTGATATTTTCCATATGCAAGAAGAGTTTTCTTTTCCTGCGATTATAAACACTTCTTTCTATCATTCCTTTTAGTTTTGAATTTGAAAGATATCTAAATAACTGATATTCTGAATCTAATGATAAATATTCTGCAGAAATATTTATGGCAATAAGTTCTAAATCACTCAAAGTTGGTTTAATAGGTTTAAAATAAAAATTTTTATTTAAGGTTAATTTTCTTAATTCATTTAAAATAAAATAGTAAATTTGCATCTAGGTTATTCATAGTGTGTTCGATTGGTAGTCAATACAATATACGATTTTTTTCGTATTATGAATAACCTTTTATAATGCACTACGAGTATTTGTTAGAAACTCAGGATCGTCAGTGGTCCTGAGTTTTTTTATTTTAAACTATAAATAGTCATAATTCATTGATTTTTTCCTAAATTA
>JALAGS010000195.1 GCA_022712315.1 Sphingobacterium sp.
ACCTTTACCGCTCGAATTGCTACGTGTTTGTTCAGCATAAGACGTGTTTTATGACACATTAAATTTGAAATAGACATCATTTAAATGGCTAAAAAACTTCAGACTTTTTTTCTAGAATTCGCAAACATTCACCGTTTTTTGCTACGGTTTTGGCGCGAGTTGGTAACCCCCCCATATGAGTTCAAAGAAATTGTCCGCCAGTGCTATGAAATAGGCTATAAGTCGTTGCCTTTAATTAGTTTAACGGGATTTATTGTTGGATTCGTTTTTACAAAACAATCACGTCCTTCTTTGGAGGAATTTGGGGCAACATCGATGTTGCCTTCTCTTATTTCCATTGCCATTGTTCGTGCATTAGCGCCTTTAGTGACAGCTTTAATCGCCGCGGGCAAAGTAGGTTCGCAGATCGGGGCGGAATTAAGTTCGATGAATGTCACAGAGCAAATTGATGCCATGGAAGTTTCGGGCACAAACCCCTATAAATATCTTATTGTAAGTAGAATATTGGCTACAACTATTGGAATTCCTGTGCTGTGTTTTTATGTTGCAGGTATAGGGCTTTTAGGTGGCTATCTCAGTATGATGAGTAAGGATGACTTGAGCTTTTTGAGTTTTTTTACACAGGTATTTGAGACGATAGCATTTAAAGATTTAGGAGCGATGGTTCTTCGTGCCGTTATATTTGGTTTTACCATTGGCGCTGTAAGTTGTTATTGTGGCTATTTTTCTTCCAAAGGGACAGAAGGTGTCGGTAAAGCTGCCAATGCTGCGGTTGTCGCTTCGATGTTCCTCGTATTTATTGAGGAAATAATTATTGTTCAGGTTTTATCGTTCTTTGGATAGTAAGATATGGAAAAGATTAAATCAACTATCGACCATTCGAAGCCGGTCATTCAAATTAGGGATTTAAGTAAATCTTTCGGAGATAATCACGTTCTGCGGGGGGTAAATTTAGATTTATATAAAGAAGAAAATCTCGTCGTACTGGGGCGTTCCGGAACAGGGAAATCCGTGCTGATCAAATTGATTGCCGGATTATTAAGGCCAGATGAAGGGACGATCAATGTGTTAGGGGATTCTGTCACAGAATTAAATGATCGTGAATTGCGTGAATTGCGTTTGAAAATAGGGTTTTCATTTCAGAATAGTGCGCTTTATGATAGTATGACTGTACGTGAAAATCTGGAGTTTCCATTAGTTCGAAACAAGCGCAATTTGACACGGTCTGAGATAAATCATGCCGTAGAAGAGGTATTGGATGGTGTGGGGCTTTCGCAAGCGATTAATCAGATGCCATCGGAGCTGTCCGGTGGACAGCGTAAGCGAATTGGTATTGCACGTACGCTGATTCTTAGGCCTGAAATTATGATGTACGATGAGCCAACAGCAGGATTAGATCCAATCACTTGTTTGGATATTAATGGATTGATCAACGAGGTTCAGGAACGTTATAAAACAGCATCGATTATTATCACACACGATTTGGCTTGTGCGAAGGAAGTGGGGGACCGGATTGTGATGCTGTTAGATGGTAAATTTGAAAGGCAAGGGTCTTTTGAAGAAATTTTTGATACAGATGACGCGCGTGTAAGGGCGTTTTATAATTATAATTTTATTCTATAATATACATGAGTAAGGCAGAAAATAAAAGAGCAATCATTGTCGGTATTTTTGTTTTTTTAGGCGTATTGATTCTTTTGGCGGGTATTTTTATTTTGGGTAGCCAGCAAAAGAAATTTACGAGAAATATCGAAATTACGACTTCATTTCCTGATGTCGCTGGATTAAAAGTGGGAAGTAATGTGTGGTTTTCTGGAGTCAAGGTGGGAATTATCAAGAATATTCATTTTAAAAGTGTGCAGGATGTAGAGGTAGTATTGACAATTGAGGAGAAATCTGCTGAGTATATCCGTAAAGATGCTGTGACGAAATTAGGTTCTGACGGCTTGATTGGTAACAAGATCGTTGTGATCTCTGGTGGATCGCAGAATGCACCGACTGTTGAGACTGGTGATTTCTTGCGGTCGGCGAAGACTGCAGATATGGAAGCCATGATGGAAACATTGCAGGTAAATAACGAAAACCTAGCCAAGATTACCACTGACTTCGTGGAAATATCACGTGGATTGGCAGATGGAAAGGGAATGGTTGGTGCAATGCTGACTGATACCTCTATGGTGAATACACTTCGTGCGACACTCCTGTCGATCAGTGCAGCAATGAATAATGCAAATAAAGCATCGGCAAATTTGGTGACATTGACAAACTCCTTAAACAGCAATAAAGGGTTGATTCATGATCTAACGACAGATACCGCGATATTCTCTAATTTGCGTCAGTCAGCAGCACAGTTGCAAGGAGTTTCTCAGACAGCAAATGCATTGATAAACAATTTGAATAATGCATCCAGTCGATTAAATGATAAAGATAATGCGGTGGGTGTTTTGTTGAACGACCCTGCTTCCGCAAATCAAATTAAATCGGCAATCAATAACTTGAATTCGAGTACAGCGAAGTTAGACGAAAATATGGAAGCCCTGCAGCATAATTTCTTATTACGCGGTTTCTTTAAGAAGAAGATGAAAGAAGACGCGAAAAAGGCTGAATTGCTTAAAGCGGACACGGTAAAATAAGTCGAATTAAGAATATATGGAAAGGCTGTACGCTTGCGTAGGGCCTTTTTTAATAAATAATTAAGTCATTATTGGGTATCAAGTCAACAGATCTTTAGAACTGTATAGCATTTAAAATACCCTTTTAGATTTGAAAAAATGAATCATACTGAAATTACAGATAAAGACGTCATCTATGAAGACAATCATCTCATCGCAATAAACAAAAGGGCGGGGGATATTGTGCAGGTGGATGAAACGGGAGATCTATCGCTAGAAGATATGGTGAAGACCTATTTAAAAAAGAAATATGATAAACCAAATGACGCTTTTGTTGGTGTTATTCATCGTTTAGATAGACCGGTCAGTGGTATGATTCTTTTCGCCAAGACCAGTAAAGCACTGGAGCGTATGAATAAGTTTTTTCAAGACAGAACAGTGAAAAAGACCTATTTGGCAATTGTTAGACAACGCCCGCGAAAAACCGAAGGGAAACTTACGAACTGGTTGGTTAGGAATAGGCAAACAAGAGTCACGAAGGCGTTCCCGCGAGAAGTAAAGGGTGGGAGTTATGCTGAACTGGATTATACATTGGTAGGCGAATTGAATGGGTTTTATTTGTTGCGCGTTGAACCCCTGACTGGTCGTACCCATCAGATTCGTGCACAGCTTGCAGCGATGGGCTGTCCTATTGTTGGCGATAATAAATATGGCTATCCAAGAGGTAGTTCTTTGGGCAGCATTTGTTTACATTCCCGTTCATTGGTCTTTACACACCCAATCAAAAAAGATAAGATGGAATTGAAAGCTTCATTGCCGAAAGATGGTTTCTGGGATAAATTTGAATCTTTGGCGCGCTAATCGTTAAAATTTCAGTACCTTTGCCTTATGAAATGGTTTAAATATTTACTCCTAATATTTACCTTAAGCTGTTCAGCCGTATCTGTTTCTTACGGACAGTGTGCGATGTGTACATTGAACGCTGAAAATTCTACGAAGGAAGGAAATATGCAGGGAAGAGGTCTGAATGACGGTATCTTATTTCTATTGGTAATACCTTATCTGGCCGCAGCAGGCCTTGGTTATCTGTGGTATAAAAAATATCGCAAGAAGAGTCCTGTCACAAAGAAATTCATAAACGAAATAAAATAGATTTTTAATGCCTACATCCAGATTTCATGCGATGATACATTCCAAATGTCCCAAGTGTCATATCGGCAATGTATTTGTAGGGAAGGTATATAGTTTGCATAAGCAGCATATGAATGATACATGTCCACATTGTGGTGTCAAGTATGAGGTTGAACCCGGTTATTTCTATGCGGCTATGTATGTAAGTTATGCTTTGTCTGTGGCAGAGATTGTCACGGTGTCCGTTGCGATCGCAGTTCTGACGGGAAGCGAGTCTCCATGGTCATATCTCATTGGCTTGGCCGTAACTATTTTGGTATTTGCACCTTTTAACTTTAGATATGCCCGTTTAATATTACTGCATTTTTTAACACCAAAGATCAGTTATGATCCACGTTATGAATTGGCCGTAGAGATCGTTGAAAAGAATAATAAGAATCTAGAAGAAGAAAGTAACGATCTTGATGATATAAAAAAATAAAAGAGCTCCTTAGAGCTCTTTTA
>JALAGS010000196.1 GCA_022712315.1 Sphingobacterium sp.
CAAAGGGCAGAATGTGGGGTAGACTTTTTAGTATAGGAGGGAGAAGAAAGGTTAAAATGTGCAAAGAGCGTAAATTTCGAGTTATTCAAAACAGACAAAATGTTATTTTGACTATTTTTGATTTATTTTCATGAATATGATGTTTTTGTTGTGTTGGTTTTATTTTTTAGACTTTTTTATTGTGTCTTTTTATAAAATGAAGCTGTTTTTCTGTGGGAGATTAAAATTTATTATTTCTATATAGAGATACTGCATGATATTGGTATTGTTAAAATTAGTTAAAAAGACAATCAATTCCTAATTTTGCGGCACAAAAACAAAACAATCACATCTAACATGAAAAAGTCTCTACTTTTTTTTGCCCTTGTTTTTGCTAGTTATAGTGCCGTTCATGGTCAAACAGCAAATACTGGTTCGGTTTCAGGAGTTGTCAAAGAAGCTACTGGACAAACGGTTAAAGGAGCAACTATTAAAATTACCCACATCCCAAGTGGACAAGTTGTAAGTGGCTCTGCCGATGCCCAAGGAAAATTTCAAATTTCAAATCTTCAAGAAGGTGGCCCCTATAAAGTAGAGGTGACTTACATTGGTGAGACACCGGTGGTTTTTGAAAATATCCTATTGAAATCGGGCGAGTCGTTGAATCTGAATCCAACTTTTACGGCTGGATCTTCAACAAATTTAGATGAGGTTGTTGTTGTCGGTCATGGTGTCATTGATATTGCTGAAGGAAGAAAAACACCGATTGCCGTTTCGACGATCCGTAAGCAGGATTTGGAAGAAAGGGTGGGAGCACAGGATATTACTTCTGCTTTGGCTAATACCCCTTCGGTTTATATCACTGGTCAGGCAAAAGGTTTCGGAGAGTCATCCATGACAACACGTGGTTTTGATCAATCCAATACAGCATTTCTTTTAAATGGTCAGCCTATCAATGGTATGGACAATGGTAGCGTCTATTGGTCAAACTGGTCGGGTCTGACAGATATTGCCTCTTTGGTGCAAATCCAACGCGGTTTGGGATCGTCTAAATTAGCGATTTCATCTGTCGGCGGAACTGTAAACTACGTGACACAATCCACTGCAATGAAAGAAGGTGGTTTTGTGCGCACTACAGTTGGTAACGATATGTTTATGAAGGCAACTGTAGGTTACAATACGGGACTTATGAAAAATGGTTTTGCAGTTTCAGCGATGTTTACTCAATGGTCAGGTAATGGTTATATGGATCATACAGAGGGGTCTGGTCAAAGTTACTTTCTATCGGTAGGTTACAAAGCCAATGAAAAGCATAATCTGAACTTTATGGTGACCGGTGCACCACAATGGCACAATCAAGGTTACACCTCTAAATTATCTAACTACCTAACAAACGGCAGACGTTACAATGATAATTATAAGGATGCAAACGGCGTGATGATGAATGCACAAAAGAACTTTTATCATAAGCCGGTAGCCAACTTGAACTGGGACTGGACGATCGATGATAAATCATCTTTGTCAACTGTCGTTTACGCATCGTTAGCTGCTGGGGGTGGCCAATCCTTGCGAAGCGATAAATATAATACCGGTAAATATTTAGCGGCCGATGTGAACAACCATCAATGGTTTGGATTGGTATCTAATTATAACCGTAAACTTTCTGAATCCTTGAATTTTAATGTGGGTTTTGATGTAAGGGACTATAAAGGTACACATTATCGTAAATTGACTGATCCACTTGGAAATACAAATGGTGTCGTATTAGGCGGTAATGTTAATTTTCCTAATAAGCCATCGGTTACCAATACATACTCAACGAACCCTTGGAAAGCTTTTTCAAGTAAACCTGATTCGCGTGAAGATCGTTTAGCTTGGGATTACAATCAATACATCCGTTATGGAGGTTTGTTTGGTCAATTAGAATATGCGAAAAATGGTTTTACAGCATTTTTCCAAGGATCGGTTTCCGAACAACAAAACAAACGTTCTGATTATTTTCAATATACGCCAGGTAATGAGGATTCTAAGGACGTGAACAATTTTGGCTACAATACGAAGGGTGGTGTAAGTTATACATTGGGACATCATAGTGTTTTTGGTAATGCAGGCTATTATTCCCGTCAACCTTATCAGAACAATATTTTCATGAATTTTGCGAATGATATCAATGAAAATGCTGAAAATGAAAAAATCCTTGGTTTGGAAGCAGGTTACAAGTTTGCTTCTCGATTCCTGGATGTGAATGTCAATGTTTACCGCACAACTTGGGAAAATCGTGTTACGGGTAGTTCGAGCTTAGCGACGGCAGATGATGTGAAAAAATATAATCCGACAAATGATCCTGGTATTCTGGTTGAAGGGGCATATCTTTATACCACAAATTACGGTGTAAAACAGGTACATAGAGGGGTAGAAGTTGATTTTGAAGCACGCCCGATCGAAAAATTAAGCTTAACAGGTTTCTTATCGATAGGTGACTGGAAATATGACGGCGCAGTAAACTCTGTCGTACGTAACGATAACCGGGTAGAATTAGGACGCTCTGAGGTTAACCTAACAGGTGAACATGTTGGTAATGCTGCACAAACTTCTTATGGGTTTGGAGCCAAATATAAGGTGTTTAAAGGTATTTCTGTTGACGCAAATTACAGATATTATGAGCGTTTGTATGCATCGAATTATCGCAGAGAAGTAATAGAAGGACAGACATACGGACGTTATATGAAATTACCTTCCTTTAATTTACTGGATGCTGGTCTTTCTTACCAACTGAAAGTAAGTGATAAGAATACCATGAGTTTCCGTGTAAACATGAATAACGTACTCAATAAATTCTATATTTCCGAAGCTACTTCCAGTAATTTAGTTACTGATGTAAATAATAGCTGGAATGGTATTGACACGTCTAACTTCGTGTTGATCGGACAAGGTAGAACTTGGAATGCGTCGGTGAAATTTACGTTCTAATAAAACATACTGAATAGGAAAAGGTCCACAAAATATTGTGGGCCTTTTTTTGTTTTTTAATAAAAACTTAATAATTTTAGATGATCTAACTGTCAACCTGATGTTGCATAAATTAATTTGTCTGGAAAATTTACAGATCGGTACTGTTCATTTTTCTGCTTTTGTTGTTAATTTGGATGGTGGAAATACGGGCTTTGCTTTATTTATTAACCAAGAAAATGACCCAATCTTTATTTTTCGAAAAGAAAAGAAAAATGAGGTGTCTTTCCATGTGAATGACGAGCAATTCTTTTGGATTGTAAAAAATAGCCAGTTTACACCGGCAGAACGTCAAAGCTTCTTTGCTGAATTTGTTGAATTCCTCCGTTTGATGGAGGAGAAGGTTTCTAATTATGTATTCAAACGGGAAAAATTAATCCGGTTTACGAATTCGAGGGATATTGTCCGCTATAAATACTTATATTTGACGGGTGAAATAAGTTGAAAAGAATAGCCTAATATCGTACTTGATCTATGGTTAGATTTCTTTTGTAATGAAATTTAGCTTAGTTTTGGGTATGAAGCATATGATTTCAAATCTAGCTGTTATTCTACAAAACAATGCTTTTGTAGCATCAGATTTTACACTGCCCGTACCCATACTTCTTGCTAAGTTTTCTTTTTTACCTATTGCATCATTTTTTCCGGACGAGACACTATCCTTTCCCATGGATAGGTTTGATACAGTCGAACAGAGCGCCCTTAAATATATATTTGAAGGGTTTAATAGTGGAATTATTGGTGACGGCGATCCTGTTGCTCTTTTGGAGCAAGCGATTGCCCTGACTCATCATGCGCTTGCTTATAGTTATTTGGGGCTTTATTATTTTAAGATTTCAGATTATGATAAAGCGATTGCAACATTTACAAATGCAATCGAACACTACGAAGAAGAACCATTTTTTTATGCGAGCCGTTGTTTGGTCTATAGGCTCATCGATGAAGATGAAGGGGCTTTCTATGACTACCAGATTGCCAAACGATTGGATTTCAATTATCACAGTGTATTGGAATGGCAAGAAAATCAAGCTGAACTAACTTATTTTGAAGCTGAAAATCTGGTTATTCAGGAACTGGAATCCAAGCCTCAGCAGTTGAGCTCGGATGAAATAAATTCATTGGGACTCGAATATGTGCATAGCTATAGTTATCTAAAGGCAATAGACCTTTATTCTTCTGCCATTGAAGCATCCAGCGGCAAAGACAGCAATCTTTTAGTTTTTAGAGGGAGTTTGTATCTAAAATTGACCTGTTTTGAATTGGCATTACTTGATTTTAACCAAGCTATTGCACTCGACGCGAATAAAACTGCTGCCTATATATTCCGGGCAAAAGTTTTTGAATCCTATCGGGATTCCCAACGCGCATTGGGAGATTATGCCAAGGCGGAGGAAATAGACCGTGATTCGTCGATTGTCTATGAAGAAAGGGCTTCTTTGTTTGAACGATTGGGGCTGTTAAAGGAGGCATTGTCGGATTTTGACCGCCTTGTTAGCCTCAATCCGGAAGATTTTTATGTTTATTCTCTACGGGCCGATTTAAATGAAAAGCTGGAGGATTTGCCCGGAGCACTGGCAGATTATTCCAGAGCGATCGATTTGAATCCATATTATTCGGATCTATATTCTTACCGTGCGGCAATTCGGGAAAAACTGGGGGATCCAGTAGGAGCCAAAGCCGATTTGGATAAATTCAATGAATTGGAAGATGAATAAAAAATGATATCTAAAAAGTGGGCTTAAACTGTTTAAAGATAGCATGTCTGAATGACCGTATAATAAAGGTCTGCATATGAAAGTATATCAAAAAGGGGCAGTCCAATTTTGGACTGCCCCTTTTGGGAACCTTATTTTGTCATGAAGAATTATCTATTTAATAACCCTTTTAATTTTATTGGAACGTTTTATGAGTTTGTGTAATTTGTCATAATCCTCGGATGCGATGGAATCATGCAGCGACTGAAGCTGCTTGATATGTTCTTCAAGTACTTCGAGCACATTCTCCCGATTTTGCTTGAAAATAGGTGTCCACATATCTGGCGAACTTTTGGCTAGACGCACGGTCGATTCAAACCCCGACCCTGCAAGTTCGAAGATACGCCCTTGTGATTTCTCTTTTTCCAATACGGTCAAGGCAAGTGCGAAAGAAGTCAGGTGGGAAATGTGAGATACATAAGCGGTATGAACGTCGTGTTCGTCTGCATTCATAAAGCAGCTGCGCATCTCCAATTGGTCAGTGATGGCATCGGCAATCTCGAAGGCATCTTCATCGGTTTTAAATGCTTCGACATACACCATCATTTTACCTTTGAACAAGCCTGCTATTGCTGCCTCTGGGCCCGAATACTCTGTTCCCGCCATTGGATGGGCAGCGACATAACGACCCCTGTTAGGGTGATCCTTGATTTTATTGAGAATATTTGTTTTTGTTGATCCCATGTCGATGACAACCTGATCAGTAACTTGATCCAGTATTTGAGGAACAACTTGTAAGATGGCATCTACAGGAATTGTAAGCACCAGTACTTTACACGTTTTAATGGCGTCTTCCAAACTGGCTGTTTCGTCGATGAAGCCGATTTGCATCGCTTTATCCAAGTTTTTTTGACTCTTATCTACACCGATTATTTTGTCGCAGAATTTTGTTTCTTTTAGGCGAATGGCAGCCGAACCGCCTATTAAGCCTACGCCGACAATGGCTATGTTCATATATAAACAATTATATTAAGTTTTTAGAAACTATCTTTTATTCGTTGGATTGATTCTTTGAGTACCTCTACCGTGGCGCAAAGACTGATGCGTATATATTGATCGCCCTTATCTCCGAAAATTCCGCCTGGTGTAATAAATACCCGTGATTTTTCCAAAACTGCATCACTCAATGCATAACCGTCTTTGTATTTTTCGGGAATGCGCGCCCATACGAATAGCCCTACTTGGTCTTTTTGATAAGTACACGCTAACAAATCCATAATCTCATAAACCTGTTGACGTCTTTCCGCATAAATCTTGTTTAGATCAGCATACCAGGATGCGTCTAGTTGCAAGGCTTTTGCGGCAGCAAGTTGGACAGGTAAAAACATACCCGAATCCATATTGCTTTTGAAACGAAGCACTTGGTTTATACGTTCTTCGGCGCCTACAAGTACACCAATTCGCCATCCAGCCATATTAGAAGACTTGCTCAGCGAATTCAATTCAATGGCTACATCTTTCGCTCCTGCGATACTCATGATACTTCTTGGCGTATCTGTCAAGATAAAGCTGTATGGATTGTCGTGACAAATCAGTATGTTGTGCTCTTTGGCAAATTGAATCAGCTCTTGATAGAATGCATCAGGTGCGGATGCACCGGTAGGCATGTGTGGATAGTTTATCCACATCAATTTAACCTTTGATAGGTCTTGCTTTTTGAGCTCATCTAAATCAATAAGCCAGTTTTTCTCCTGGGTAAGATTATAGGTTATTGCTTCGGCGCCACTTAGTCTTACTGCTGCGGCATAAGCTGGGTAGCCCGGGTTGGGAATAAGCGCCTGATCACCTTCTTGAAGATAGGTCATACAAATGTGCACAATACCCTCTTTTGATCCAATTAAGGGCAATATTTCGGTATTGGGATTAAAAGTCGCGTTATAATAGCGTTGGTACCAATCAGCAACGGCTTGTCTTAGGGCAGGAGCGCCTTTATAATTTTGATAGCCATGCACATTTGGAAGTTGGGCATTTGTATTTAATGTCTCAATCACCTCCGGGTGTGGAGGCAAATCCGGACTTCCAATTCCTAGGTTGATTACACGCGCACCCTGTTTGTTCAACTCATCTATTTCTCTTAATTTTTTGGAGAAATAATATTCTTCAGTGTGCTGCAATCTTTTGGCAACGTCTATTTGCATTTTATTTTAATAAATTTGGTATTTGAATAAGGCTAAATTAGGGAATTATCTATTAAAAGGAGATTTTTTTATCGATTTTTCAAGCTGAACAAGCTGAATGCTTTGTTCTTGAGATGCAACAATTTTATAGTCCCTTGCTAGGATATGCGCTTTTCTTGATTAATTTGTTATTTTTGTTCAATTTCCTCGTCAAAAATCTGAAGGTAGAGGAGAGACCGACGAATGACTTTTCGTATAAAGGTAATTTGTCTAAGTTCAAAATAAATGAAAACATATTTTAGGCTCTTATCGTTTGCTAAACCCATTGAGAAATTTGCAATCCCATATGTAATTTTCACGCTTATTACGGTTATTTTTAGCACATTGAATTTAGCATTGCTTGCTCCGTTACTCCATACACTTTTTAATGCTGGTCAAACTACCAGCGAGGTAGTCAAGCCGGAAACTTATACGGATATTCTCGCCTGGTTTAACTACTACGCGGGTGTTGCCAATAACCAGTTTGGAGCTTATGGCGCATTGAAATACGTCTGTATTGTGATTGTGATTTCCGTATTTGTTAGTAATCTGTTCCGCTACTTCTGTCAGCGTATTATGGAGAATTTCCGTATTCATACATTGCTCAAATTACGTAGAGCGGTATTTGATAGTGTGATGGATTTACATGTTGGTTATTTTACAGGTCAGCGAAAAGGAGATATTGTTTCTAAAGTTGCGTCTGATGTACAGGTCGTGCAGTACTCTGTGACGGGGACTTTACAGGTGGTTTTTAAGGAACCATTGCAATTGATAGCCTATATTGTGATGCTTTTCAATATCTCTGCGCAATTGACATTCTTTTCACTCTTGGTGATTCCTATCTCTGGATTCTTTATTGCAAGGATTGTTAAAAACCTCAAAAGTCAGGCCCATGCTGCTCAGGAATCTTACGGTAATATGATTTCCTATCTGGATGAAGCGCTGTCAGGCATTAAAATTATCAAAGCTTTCAATGCGGTATCCTTTATTAAGAACAGATTTCATAATGAAAACGAACATTATGCAAATATCGGCCGTTCTATGGCTAGAAGACAACAGTTAAGTTCGCCCGTTTCCGAATTGCTGGGGGTAATTATGGTGGCTATTATTCTTTTGTATGGAGGCCACTTGGTGCTTTCAGGTGACAAGAGTTTAACCGCTCCCGAATTTATTGCCTATATCGCTATTTTTTCACAGGTGATGCGCCCCGCAAAAGCTTTAACAGATTCTTTTAGCGGTATCCACAATGGTCTTGCTGCTGGTGAGCGGGTATTGGAGCTTATTGATCAAAGGACAGAAGTGAAAGATCGCACAGATGCGAAGGTTGTGAAAAGCTTTGAGGAGAATATTGTATTTAATCAGGTGAACTTTTCATATACCAAAGATAAAGAGATTCTCCAGAACATCGATTTGACGATCGAAAAGGGGAAAGTCGTTGCCTTGGTAGGTCCTTCCGGTGGGGGAAAATCGACATTGGTTGATTTAATTCCACGCTTTATGGACGTTACGGGCGGACAGATTCTCTTTGATGGTACTGATTTACGGGATTTAAAACAGGATTCTTTACGGGATATGATCGGTGTGGTCAATCAGGAATCTATTTTGTTTAATGACACGATCTTCAATAACATTGCATTTGCCAATCTTTCTGCTAGCCAGGAAGAAGTAGAAGCAGCTGCACGCATTGCCAATGCGCATGAGTTTATTTTGAAAACAGAACATGGATATCAGACTAACATTGGTGATCGGGGCGGTAAACTATCTGGTGGGCAACGTCAGCGGATTTGTATCGCGCGAGCCGTTTTAAAGAATCCGCCAATTATGCTTCTCGATGAAGCGACTTCTGCGTTAGATACTGAGTCTGAAAAATTGGTACAGGACTCACTTTATAAACTAATGGACAATAGAACAACGGTTGTTATTGCCCATCGTTTAAGTACCATTCAGAATGCGGATAAAATTGTCGTTATTGAAGCTGGAAAAATTGTTGAGGAGGGGAGTCATAGTGAGCTCATCCAGCGCGAGGGTTTATACCGAAAACTAATAGAGATGCAACAGTTCACGGACTAAGTGCTTTTTTTAAGAGCTTTGTCAAATTAGTTGTTATCACATTTTTTTATTATAACTTTTGTTGCCTTTTCGGTACATTTGATTAAGATAGGAGATACATTTAATGAACGCAATAGATAAATTGAATTTCTTGATTAACGACAAGAATTTAGCTGTCGAATTGAGAAATATAGCGGAGAAAGTGTTGCGAGAGGAGCGTATCACTTTTGATGAAGGAGTTCTTTTATATGAAAAAGGTGAGTTAGGCTATCTTGGTGTGCTTGCTAACTATATTCGTGAAAAACGTCATGGTGATCATACTTTTTTCAATCGCAATTTTCACATCGAGCCGACGAATGTTTGTGTCTATGACTGTAAGTTCTGTTCTTATTCGAGATTAATAAAAGAACGGGCTGAAGGTTGGGAGATGGAAGTCGATGGCATGATGGACATTGTGAAAAAGTACGACAATGAGGCTGTTACTGAAGTTCATATCACGGGTGGGGTTGTTCCCAAACAAAACCTTGAATTTTATGCCGACTTTTTTCGTAAATGTAAGGCACACCGGTCAGCGCTGCATATCAAAGGACTAACGCCTGTAGAATATTACTATATTTTCAAGAAAGCAAAATTGAGCCATTACGATGGATTGAAATATTTGCAGTCCTGTGGTTTGGACTCTATGCCGGGCGGTGGCGCGGAAATCTTTCATCCAGAAGTAAGAGAGCAGATCGCGCATGATAAATGTACGGCCGAACAATGGTTGGATATTCATGAGCAGGCACATAAGTTGGGCATGCATACAAATGCAACGATGTTGTACGGTCATATTGAGCAGTTTTGGCATCGTGTAGATCAAATTGATCGAATAATAAATAAAAAAAAAAAGACTGGTGGCTTTCAGACCTTCATCCCCCTAAAATTTAGAAACAAAGAGAACCAAATGTCTCATATCCCCGAAGTATCGGTTATTGAAGACTTACGGAACTATGCCATTGCCCGAATTTACATGGATAATTTTGATCATATCAAGGCCTATTGGGCAATGATTTCGAGAGATACGGCGCAGTTGTCCTTAGCCTTCGGCGTAGATGATATCGACGGAACGTTGGATGATACCACAAAAATATACAGCATGGCAGGAGCAGAAGAGCAAAAGCCGGGAATGACCACACAAGAGGTTGTCGAGCTGATAAAGAATGTTGGACGCCATCCTATTGAAAGAGATACGCTATATAATGTGGTTACGGATTATAAGGATTTCGTATTTGATCAAGGTAACCAAAAGAAAAGCTATTACGCATTACCCGTTGTTAATTCATAACTAGACTCATACTTTGAAAAAGACATTTTATTTTATACGACACGGACAGACTGATCTAAATCTAAAAGGTATTGTGCAGGGAAGAGGTGTTAATTCTCCGCTCAATAAAACGGGAATAGCACAAGCTCAGGCTTTCTTTGAACGGTACAATACGGTGCCTTTTGATAAAATATATACATCAACTTTATTGCGGACCCATCAAACTGTACAAGGATTCATTGATATGGATTTGCCTTGGGAGCAGCTTGTTGGATTGGATGAAATAAGTTGGGGAGTTTATGAAGGAAAAGAACAAACACCCGAATTGCTGTCCGGTTTTGAACAATTGGTAGCTGCGTGGCGTAATGGAGAGTTGGATGTCAGTATTGAAAATGGGGAGTCTCCTAATGCGTTAATGGCGCGTCAGCAAATCGCATTGGATCATATGCTTGCCCAGACAGACGAAAAGAATATTCTGGTCTGTATGCACGGACGTGCCTTACGGATTATGCTTTGTCTCATGACAGGTGTCGATGCCCGTTATATGGATGATTTCCCACATACAAATACTGCTTTGTATAAATTGTCGTATGATAAGGGTCAATTTGAGATTATCGACCATTATAATACGACACACTTAGAAGCATTGATAAATGAATAAAATTAGAGTTTCTGCCGTATCGTATACAAATACCTATCCATTTTTGAATGGAATACGTAAATCGAAAGTAATGGAGCAAATCGACTTGAGCGTTGATTATCCGAGTGCATGTGCACAAAAAGTAATCGATGATCAAGCTGATATTGGTATTATTCCTACCGCTGCCTTATTAAGTCTTCCCGAATATTACATCAATACAGATTTTTGTATTGGTACAGAAGGTGCCGTCGATTCTGTGTTTATTTTTGCCAATAAACCGATTGAAGAGGTAAAAACATTACGTCTCGATAAACAATCACGTACCTCAAATGGATTAGCCCGCGTATTGATTAAGAACTATTGGAAAAAGGAAGTAGAATTAGTCACTGATGAATCCGTTGAGCCAGATGCTTATGTTTTAATTGGCGATCGTACCTTCGGCAAAAAGAGTTCAGTTCCTTATGTCTATGATTTGGGAAAAGAGTGGTTTAATTTTACCGGATTGCCTTTCGCTTTTGCACTGTGGGTAAGTAATAAAAAGCTACCGGATTCTTTTGTGCAGCAATTTAATGAAGCTTTAGCGTATGGCGTTGAACATGCAACCGATGTTATCGTTGGTCTACCGGAGTTTGAGGGCTTTGATTACACTAAATATCTGACACAGCACTTGAATTTCCATTTAACGGATAAAAAGCGTGAAGCTGTACAATTGTATCTCAGCTACTTAAAAGAACTCGATTAATGAGGGGGCAATGATCGAACCCGGATCCATGCCTTCTATTCTACCATAGACATTCTTAAATCAGATCTGCCAGGTGAGCCTTTCGATGTGTTATCATCGGGAAGACTTACTTGGCAGTAAGATCGCATTCTGAACTAACCAATAACCTCCTGAACTAAGCCTAATCAATATTTACGGATCTGGATGTTCCTCTAACCGGATATGCTTGGATCAATGATAAGATGATCCTAATTGTTTCTTTCCGATATTGTTCATTGCCGGTGTTTAACTTATGGCCAAGATAATACCATATTATACATTAGGATAGGATTAATGCCGCTTTTGCAGGGTATTAACAAGGGGTTAACAGGGGTAAACCCCAGCTAACCCCCTGTTATACCCCTATTAACCCTCTGTAATACCTCTGTTATTGTAGGGATTGGTATTAATTTTTAGTTAATAAAGGGCCTGATTAAAGTGGGGCATTTTTATAATGAATTTTGACTTCAACTGTGCACAGTAAGTTTTGGATTATTGATCGATGTGATGAAATAGCACTGCGAAATTGAAAAAAGGATAGATGATTTAGGTACGTCCTATTTTTATTTTTCGGCCTTTAATTTTTTGTCCATTGGCTTTATTGATAATAATGGAAGCAAGTTTTCTTCGGACAGCAACGTAAGCTGATTTGTCTTTCACTTCTATAATACCAATATCATCCTTTTCAATGCCTCCGAGATTGAGCAGAAATCCCACAATATCGATTTTATTGATTTTATCTTTTCGCCCAGCACTCATATAAAGTGTTGCAAAAGGCGAGTTTTCAGGGAGATCATAGAATTCCGGAAATTCCTCTTCAGGTATTTCTGTTGGAATATAAGGATACACTTCTTCTGGTTTGAGGATAACATAAACATCACCCTTAGCCTGCATACGGGCAGTACGTCCATTGCGATGAATAAAACCGTCTTCTTTGTATGGCAACTGGTAATGTATAATGGCATCAACCTCTGGAATGTCTAATCCCCTTGCTGCCAGGTCTGTGGTGATCAGTACATTGTTAGAATGGTTTCGGAATTTGAGAAGTGCCAGTTCGCGATCCTGTTGCTCAAGCCCGCCATGAAAAGTATCGTGGATAATATTTCGATTGTCCAGAAGTTCACTAATGTGGTCGACTGCATCGCGATGATTACAGAAGATAATCATTTTTTTAGTCCCGATTTTACAGATCAGTTTAAGCAGTGCTTCTAATTTCTTTTGGACTGGAGCGACCACTTTTTTGATTGTAATACGTGGTGCACTTTCGACATTGTTTAGGAAATCAATCAGGACCGGTTCCTTTACTCGTGTAAATTCGGGGATAGTATCCATCATCGTTGCAGAAGTAAGTATGCTCGATTTAATCGCTGGCATATGTCGAATGATGAAATCCATTTGATGCTGAAAACCCAATTCCAATGATTTATCAAATTCGTCCAGCACGAGAGTATGGATATGGGACGGATCAAAATTAGCTTCTTCGAGATGTTGTTTTATTCGTCCTGGAGTTCCTATGATAATTCCTGGAGCATCCTTAAAGGCATTTTTTTCTATACGGGTACTATGACCTCCATAGGCGCAGGTGACCTTGTGACCTGTAGCAACTTTTCGGAGCACCTGTTCAATCTGTAAAGCGAGTTCGCGGGTCGGCACCAAGATCAATACTTGAGTCTCTCGGACGATCTCTTTTAATTGCTGTAAAATGAGTAATGAAAAGGCTAAGGTTTTGCCCGATCCAGTGGGCGAAAGCAAGATGAAATCATGATCCTTCAGATAAGATTCCAGCACTTGCCGTTGCATTTCATTTAAAGATGAAATACCTAATTTATTTAAAATAGCTTCTAGCTGCATCTGACAAAAATACAAAATACCACTACTTTAAAAGGAACAAACCTAGATGAATTTTCATCTAGGTTTGTTATCGTTAAAAAACACAAGGTAATCGATCTGTAAAAGAGGATTACCTTGTGCTAAATTTGTATCGATGTGCGGAAGACTCCGGGTACATACGGGAATATTAATTCCCTATAAGTATTGTTTTATAGAATATCAATACCTTCTTGTCTTAGTGTTTCTTTTTTACTTTCTTCCCAGATACTAACTTGTACCTCCCCAATATGTTGTTTTTTAAGCATAAACATACATACACGTGATTGTCCGATTCCACCACCCATCGATTCTGGCAATTGATCATTAAGGAGCATGCTGTGGAAAGTCAGTTTGGATTTTTCCGTACAATTTCTAATTTCCATTTGATGCGCCAAAGCCGTTTTGTCGACACGGATTCCCATGGATGAAAGTTCAAAAGCTGAATTTAAAATTGGGTTCCATACCAGGATATCGCCATTAAGTCCTTTGTGGCCAGCCTCATTTGCTGTACTCCAATCATCGTAGTCTGCGGCACGGCCATCGTGCGCAACACCATTGCTGAGTGCCCCTCCAATGCCATATAGAAATACGGCTCCATATTCTTTTGTGATCGCATTTTCACGTTCTTTTGCACTTAGATTAGGATGTTTTTGAAGTAGTTCTTCAGCCGAAATGAATGTAATGGTTTCGGGGAGAATCGCTTTTATCTGTGGATACTTGGTTTCAACCTGCCGTTCTGTCAATCGTAGCGCATCGTAGATTTTTAATACGGTTTCTTTTAATAGGGCCAAATTACGTTGATCTTTGCCGATGACTTTTTCCCAATCCCATTGATCTACGTAGATGGAATGAATCGGTGTATAATCTTCATCAGGACGGAGGGCCTTCATATCTGTGACGATGCCTTCCCCTGGCAGCATTTCAAGCTCTTTTAAACGGACTCTCTTCCATTTGGCCAATGAATGCACCACGACAGCTCTTTTTTCATTCAATGATTTAATCGGAAATGATACTGGACGCTCAATTCCATTTAAGTCATCATTTAATCCAGTACCGTCCAAAACCACCAAAGGTGATGAGATCGGAATTAGATTTAATGTTTTCTTTAGTTCTTGGACAAATGTATCTTTAACGAAGCTGATAGCAACTTCGGTATTTAAAAGTTTTCTTCCCTCCATATGAGTTAAATGAAATACCATGCGTGGATTGATACGCATAGTCTTTTTATTTTTTATTCAG
>JALAGS010000197.1 GCA_022712315.1 Sphingobacterium sp.
CTAACTGAAATAACTTCTCAAAAATAGGCTTACGCAAATAAGTGGAAAGTCCATTTAGCGAAGACATATTTTTGAGTACATAAAGCCAACGATCTAAATCATTAACTAACTCTGCCTCAGCTTTAACAAAGTTAACCAATTTATCATTAATTTATTTCTCTATTTAGGAATGATAGAGCCCTTCGGGGTTCCACATATATAAAGCCTAGATCGTCATAAAATATTTTACCATGATCTCGATAACATAAACAAATATCGTGCAGAAAATACTGCTCATCCCCCGCCTCAGGCATTGCAAATCCATCCATCAGTACAATGATATAAACTTCACTAATTGCATAATTCCAAGCCCTTCGGTTGCCTTTGGGTGCCTGATCCGCTATCAATTTACTGCTGTAATAAAGCATGCGCTTTTTCAAATTAACCTGTGCCGTGCGCTGGACTTCAATAATAAAACGTTCGCCATTGTCTGCCGTACAGGTCAGATCAAAAATAACGGTACCGATATCCTCTGTATCCCCGACATGCTCATTTTTGTTATAATACAGGTCGGCAATAATCTTGCGTCCTCTAAACAGTTCGTTTAAGAAAGCGATCAGAAGATCTTTATTGGTATCTGATCCGAAAACTTTTTTAAATCCATAATCTGTTGTAATATCGATATATTTCGACTGTTTCAACTCACTCATAATACATTGTTTTTAAATTGGTTAACAATGCAAATATAAGTAAAAAAGCATTTTAATACTAATATTTTTAGCATAAAAATATTAGTATGTATATGAATTAAAACAAGTTCCCCGATGAAGATCATTTCCGTCCTATTCACTCCTCGGATCGGGTTTTAGCGGCATCTTTGCACAGCGGATCACCTCAATAGAAGGGCAACCATATTCCAGAACAATTTTGCCTTCAACCAAATAGATTCCGGCCCCACGGAGCGGATATTTGGCTAAGCTCTGTGGGAAATGGACGGTATCAAAAAATCGTCCCTCGGCATCGAGGAAAGTCCCGAATTTCATCAGGTCGCCACGCTTGGTCTTCACAAATTTCTCACAGACAAAATCTCCGACAACGCGGACTATCTTCCCTTCATGCAGATGGAGTTCCCGAGCGGGCATATCGCCCCGGTAATCGCTTTTGGTAAGATCAAATAGCGTACCCGTTACGCAAAAGCCAATCAGCTCCATCTCGTCATAATAATCCTCCAGGATATCTTCTTCCAAGGGTGGCAGTATAGGCTTGCGAGTCTCGGTCTCAAAGAGCGCCATACCCGTTGCAACAGGCTTATGCTTGCTCATCATCAGATGAGCCGCCCACAGCAATTGCTTTTTCCCCGTCCCCGTAAAGCGCAAGGCACCTACACGAATTAGGATAACAACCTGCTCAATACCCGTCTGTGTCCGTTTGACAAAGTTTTCTAGGCTCGTGTATTTGCCATTGGCCTCGCGTTCCTCAATAATGCGATGGGCCAGTTTACCTTCCAAATTGAGCAGGCAGTCAAAACCCAGGTAAATATCCTTACCCTGAATGGAGGTATTAAAGACCGACTGATTGACACAGGGCAGGCAGATATTGCCCCCTGAAATTCGCGCTTCATTCACATAGACCTTACGATTGTAAAACCCGCCATAATTGTTGAGCACCGCAACCATAAACTCCAAAGGATAGTAGGTCTTGAGGAAAAGACTCTGATAACTCTCTACGGCAAAAGATGCTGAATGTGCCTTGTTAAAGGAATAACCGGCAAAACTCTCCATCTGCCGCCATATCTCGCGGCTAGTCTTCTCGTCGTAGCCCTTCGCCTTACAGTTGGAAAAGAACTTATCCTCAATTTCGATCAGATGGTCTTTGCTGCGATATTTGCCCGACATCATCCGCCGGAGCACATCGGCATCGGCCATATCGAGCCCGCCATAGGCATTGGCGATCTTCATCACATCTTCCTGATAAACCATCACGCCGTAGGTCTCTTCGAGCTGCTCCTTAAATACGGGGTGTGGATAGACGACCGTCGTGGGGTCGTGATGCCGACGGATATACTCGCCCATCATGCCCGAACTGGCCACACCGGGCCGAATAATGGATGAAGCGGCCACCAAAGTCAGATAATCATCGCAACGTAACTTAGTGAGCAGCTGCCGCATGGCCGGGCTCTCGATATAGAAACAGCCGATGGTATTGGCCGATTTTAATTGCGCTGCGATATGGGCATCCTGAAAGAAACGCTTGGGGTTATCGGTATCAATGACCACCCCCAAGTTTTCCCGTACAATGGTACGGCAATCTTTGATATGGCCAATACCACGCTGCGAAAGAATATCGAATTTTTCAAAACCGATATCTTCGGCCACGTACATATCAAACTGCATGGTAGGCAATCCCTTGGGCGGATTGTCCATTGCTGAATAACAGGTCAATGGTTCCTCCGAGATCAGCACGCCACTGGCGTGTATGGTGCGTTGATTGGGGAAATCGGCCATGCGGTTGTACACGCTTAATATGGTGTTGGTTACTTCATTCTTGTTGAGCATATGCTCGGGTTCATGCACGAGACGGTCGATCTCGGCCTTGGGCAATCCATACACCTTACCCAGCTCGCGCAGGATACTCCGGGAGCGAAAGGTGCTCATGGCGCCCATCAAGGCTGTATGACCGGTCTGATAACGGTTAAAGATATAATCGTACATCTCGTCGCGCTCATTCCAGCTAAAGTCCACATCAAAGTCGGGCGGACTCTTCCGCTTGGGATTGAGAAAACGCTCAAAGGGAAGCTTGAGTGCTATGGGGTCTACATCGGTGATCCCTAAGCAATAAGCAACAGCAGAATTGGCCCCCGACCCACGGCCTACATAGTGAAAATTGCGGCCCCGTGCATAGCGGCAGATATCGTCCGTAATCAGGAAATAACTGGAAAAACGCAGGTTTTCGATAATCTCGAGCTCCCGTTGGATACGTTCGGTAGCGACCCGGTCATTGCGGCCATAGCGCCTGGTAAAGCCATCCATGCAGTACTTGTGCAGGAGCTGCTTGTCGTTGTAGCGGTTACCGGTAAAGGTTGCTTTATTCTTGACACTGGTAAAATCAAAGCTGAAAGAACACTGGCCTAGTATACGGTTGGTGTTGGCCAGCAATTGGGGCAAGTCGGAAAATAAGCGCATGAGCTTGACCCGAGGGATAAACACCTCGTCCTCGGCAGCGATCTGCTCATCGCCGAGCTGCGAGATCAGCAAGTTGTTATCAATCGCCCTTAACTGCCGATGTAAGGTATAGTCGGCTTTTCGGAAACTGACTGGTGCGAGTATTACACAACGATCGAGCACCTTGCGGTCCATCAGCTGGGCGCGTGTACGCTCGCTGGGTCGGATGCCGATGTATTCGAAATCCCGCAATGGAAAGCTATCGAGCTTGCTAAAGGGATAGATGACAAAGACCTGCTCGAATTCGGGCGCACGCTCTGCTATAGCGCGGTCTTCCAGATTGAGTTTGGTGCGGTATTCATTGATCTCACGAAAGCCCTGTTCGTTTTTGGCAATGGCGACAAAACAAAGCTGATCGCCGTTGCGGAATTCCATTCCCGCGAGTAGGTTCAGTCCCGCAGCGCGGCCCAGTTTAATGAAGTCCAGCGAACCCGAACTATTATTAATATCGGTGAGCACGGCGGTATCATAACCGCCAGCCAGCATGCCCGAGACAAGATCCTGCAGGCTGAGGGTACCAAAACGCAGGCTATAATAGCTATGTAGATTTAAGAGCATGCTCCCCTCCTTTCTCCGGCAACGGTGCACAAATGGCCTTCATCAGAAATTCGGCCCCATAGCGTTTTCGGATCTTGTCCATGGCCTGCATGAGGTTGACCTCCTCGGCACTGTCGTCAAAGAGATCAGTCTGATAGGAACCATAGATCAGACCGGAGAATTTGATCCCGATAAGCCGTATCAGCATCCTGCGGCTATAGAGTTTCTTGAAGAGTGCAAGTACCACATCGGTAAGCTTTCGATCCGAATTGGTATAGCCAATCTGTAGTTGTTGGGTATGGGTATCGAAGTTGCTGTAACGGATCTTGAGGGTAACGCAGCTCGTCAGCTTCTGCTCTTTGCGCAGATCGAAAGCGAGCATATCGACCATACTGATCAGCGTTCGGCGAAGGACATCCATATCGATGGTATCCTGCTGAAAGGTATTTTCTTTGGACATGGACTTTTGCTCCCGAAAAGGCAACACCAGGGAATCATCGAGCCCATTGGCTTTACGCCAGATGTTGATCCCGTTTTCCCCGAGGACCTTTTGCATGGTGAACACTTCCATCTGCTGTAAGGTTCCGATTTTGGAAATTCCCATATTTCGGAGCAAGGTAAAGGACTTCTCGCCTACCATGGGAATTTTACGGATGGATAGTGGTGCGAGGAAACCTTTTTCGGCACCGTTTTGCACCTGCTTTTCACCACAGGGTTTGGCGGTACCGGTGGCAATCTTGGAGACGGTCTTGTTGACCGACAGGCCAAAGCTAATGGGCAATCCAGTCTCTCGGATAATACGCTGGCGGAGTTCCTGGGTCCATTTCCAACAACCAAAAAAGCGGTCCATACCAGAGACATCAAGGTAATGTTCGTCTATACTGGCTTTTTCGACAATAGGCGTTTCTTCCTCGATAATTTGTGTAACTATACCCGAATAATGACTGTACCGATCGTGATCGCCCCGTACGACCACCGCCTCTGGACACATGCGCAGCGCAAGCCGCATTGGCATAGCGGAATGCACCCCAAACTTGCGGGCCTCATAGGAACAAGATGCAACTACCCCACGGTCACTACTTCCTCCTATGAGCACAGGTACTCCGATGAGCCTGCTGTTCTGCAAACGCTCGACAGATACAAAAAATGTATCGAGATCACAATGTACTATACTCCTCTCCATGTTTTTTCAATTGTATCAAAGGCCCTGTATTGTCGCCTTTGATTTTTGGTAATTGCTGCATTCAAAATTACTAATATTATTAGCAAACAATCAACAGCGAGAAATGATTTAATTTTTATCACATTCATTGTCAGCGATATAATTTATAGTAAAGGATTGGCTTAAACTTCACTTACTTATGGCGGAAATGCGGTGCGCATGCCTATAAACCCATGAAAGGAAATCTGGAGCAACTGCTCGCTCAAACCAGCACAACTCCACTTTGGGAGGACGATTTATTGTCAATAGACGATGCGCGATTATTGGTGGGTACAGAAAGCGTACAAGATGATTGGATCGTGCTGGTAAAGCAGAAAAGGGGGAAATAAAAAGCCTCCCTTGTTAATCGTTAAGGGAGGTAATGCTTATTAGATGCCCGCCTTGGTTACATGTTAAGGGGCTTCGGCGGCTTTGAGCTAAAGCAAAAGACCTTACCTAATTACCTTATCATTGCTGTTATTGATTAGCCTTAGTATTGTTGCGAGCGGAAAGAACTCAAAAAAACAATAGAGCAATTCGAAGACTCTTCGACAGAGATTGATTCCAGTGAATTTAAAAATAATATCACTCCGCCATACAACCTATTCTATTTAATCTTCATCACCTTCATTTAATGAATTATTCTTTCACCGTGAACATCACCGAACACCTAATGGTTTGACACATATTGATGTTGCATATACGTTATCTTTTGAGAAAAATACCCTTCATTGAGATGTGAATAGTTGTGTGCTATTATTTTTTGAACCAAAGTTGTTTTGGATGTGTTCCTTTAAAACACAGATTAATAATTGGTTAAATGTACACACATTCTAAAATATAAATTATGAAAGCAGCAGTATTCCATAAGCCCGGCGATATCAGGGTCGATAATGTACCTGACCCAGCTATACTTGACCCAAGAGACGTCATTCTAAAAGTAACCGCGACCGCAATATGTGGCTCCGATCTACATATTCTAAGCGGTGCAGTCCCGCAGAAGGAAAACCTGATCATGGGACACGAATTTATGGGCATCGTAGAGGAAGTGGGCTCAGAAATCACCAATCTAAAAAAAGGCGACCGTGTAGTAGTCCCCTTTCCGATCGCTTGCGGAAAATGTTTTTTCTGTACGCATGAAGCATCTCCTGCCTGCGAGAATTCAAACTTTAAACACTATGGTCCCAACGGGGATTTGATGGATCAAAAAGGTGGAGCACTCTTTGGCTATACTGATCTTTACGGAGGATATTCTGGCGGTCAGGCTGAATATGTACGCGTTCCTTATGCCGATATCAGTCCTCGGATTATTCCCGAACACCTGACTGATGAACAGGCTTTGTTTTTAACAGACATTTTTCCTACCGGATGGTCTGCGATTGATTGGGCAAATCTGAAAGGCGGTGAAACTGTTGCAATCTTTGGTTCGGGTCCTGTCGGCCTGATGGCTCAAAAAGCAGCATGGCTTAATGGTGCTGGTCGAGTTATCGCTATAGACCCACTGGACTATCGATTGGAGAAAGCGAAAGCAGTCAATAACGTTGAAATCCTAAACCCACATAAAGTAGATGTTATTCAGGCAATTCGTGAAATGACTAACGGAAGAGGAGCCGACGTGTGCGTAGATGCAGTAGGCTTTGAGCCCGAACGAAATTTTATGGATAAAGTAAAAGCAACGATAAATTTTGAAAAAGGGTCGATAAAAGTATTGGAAATGTGCTTTGAAGCGGTCAGACGAATGGGAACAGTATCGATCATGGGCGTATATGGTTCACCATACGATAATTTCCCACTATTCAGGATTTTTGATAAAGGTATCACCATTAAGCAGGGTCAAGCCCCTGTTCTTAACTATATTGACAAGCTTGTCAACCTCGTCAGCGAAAATAAAGTAGTTCTCGATGATATTATCACCCACACCATTCCGCTTACTGAAGCGGAGCATGGCTATAAAATCTTCAATGAGAAAGAAGACGATTGCGTTAAAGTAGTTTTGAAACCCTAAGATAAATTTGCGAGGAAAAATCACGAAAAACGAGCAGGCTTGCTGTAAACATTAAATGATTTTTCCTCGCGGTTTATCGTTCGGTTAATGCGGATAGGCCTTTTCGCAAATCGCTAAAATAGCTTCGCAAGTATTCCTTCAAAAGTTACCAAAATATTTTCTCCATATTTTTGCTGTGCTTTGGTCTACTTTCTCTTCAAGCGTGTAAGCTGTAATCCCCCCTTTAAAATTAACTGCAGCACTTTCGATCTGGGACCACCCCATCTGCAAATATTTTTTGTAAATCAATCATACGCTTTAAGACGATAGTAAATACTATATCAGATAATTAGAGTTTATTTCTATGCATTATTGAAGCTACAATAGTTCATTTATTTTTTACCCAACCATTTGCCCTCCAAAAATGTTTTAAAACCGAGTCGGATAAATAATCAAAATATGAACTAATGAGGAAAACATGATCAACAAAAATACCGCAAAGCTAGTTTTGGTAGACTTGTATCGATTTTCTATATTACCCCAATTTATAAACGGCTAAATCTATATTTGCTGTCGGCTTTTATAATTTATCAAAAATTTTCCCTTTAGGACAGAGTTGAATTCGTTGATACAAATAAACTGTGTATATTTAACATTTACTTATACAATCTCAAACTACCGTTAAACATAAATGCAGAAACCATGATTTTAATTGTAGATGACCAAGAAGAAAACATATTTTCATTAAAGAAGCTCTTAGAATCAAAAAATTTTTTAGTGGATACTGCCCTCTCTGGTGAGGAAGCGCTAAAAAAATCCCTGAAAACCCACTACGTACTCATTATTCTGGATGTCCAGATGCCGGATATGGATGGATTTGAAGTTGCAGCAACCCTACGTGGCCTCAATAAAACAAAAAATATCCCGATAATATTCCTATCGGCAGTCAGCAAGGACAAAAAATTCATTACGCAGGGATATGCTTCCGGTGGTCATGATTACGTCACTAAACCTGTCGATCCGGATATCCTGAATCTGAAAGTCAAAACTTTCTATGATCTCCATGAAAAGACAGTCGCTCTCAATAAAATGCAGGAACAGCTTCTATCTGAAATCGAAGAACGCAAAAAAGCCCAGCGTGCCCTTGAAAAACAGGTTGACCAGCTCCACCTGACACTCGAATCCTTACCGCAGCTGGCTTTCACTGCAAATTTTGATGGGGGCATAAAATTTGTCAATTCCCAATGGTACCGATTTGCTCGGTCCGCTGAATCTTTTCCGCCCACACATCCCGATGACGAGGAGATCAAAATGCTATGGACTGACGCTGTGTCACACAGAACGGTTTATGAAAAAGAAGTCCGCATCAAAGAGCTTAGCGCAGAAAATTACAAATATTTTCTTCTTCGCATAGCACCGATACGCGAGCAGGAATCGGGCCCAATTTGGGTGGGAACCCTGACGGACATTGACCACAGAAAACAATTGGAAAAAAAGAAAGACGAATTCTTGAGCATTGCCAGCCACGAACTAAAGACACCTCTGACCAGTATTAAGGGTTATGTGCAATTTATGATGCGTCTGATCGGCTTAAACGACATTTCTTCTATCCAAAAACATCTCCTTACCCTAGATGGACATGTAGATAAGTTACAGGAGCTGATAAAAGACCTGCTCGATATTTCTAAAATTGATAGCGGCCAGCTAAATTTAAGAAAAGAGGATTTTGTAATTGAAAACCTGATTGAAGAGACTATATCCTCAATGAGACAGATGAATGCCGATGTTGATTTTTATTTTCATTACGATCCCAATCTTATCAACCACATGATAAAAGCTGATAAGAGGCGTATAGAGCAAGTCTTGATCAATTTTCTCAGTAATGCGATAAAATATTCAGTCAATAGGCCCTTTATAACAGTAGACATACAATATGAATCTGACTCAGTTAGTGTATTTGTCACCGATTGCGGTATAGGTATCCCGGAAAACAGGCAAAAACACGTGTTTGATAAGTTTTACCGTGTGGAAGAATCGTCCGTAAACTTTCAGGGTCTGGGGATTGGTCTTTATATCTGCGCTGAAATAATTAAGCAGCACAATGGAACTATCGGTGTACGCAGTGCCCCCACAGGAGGAACTACTTTTTATTTTTCTTTACCTTTAAATTGAACCAGGCAATGCCAAAACGTTTTTTAAGAGATCTGCAGATCGGCTTTGGATTTTCACTGGCCCTGTTATTGACCAGTTCGACAGCATCATATCTAAGTATCCGTAATCAGATCCATAATAGTCAAATGGTTGATCACAGTAGACGTGTTATTGCACGCTCGAACAGAATTTTGATCGACCTGCAAAATGCCGAGACTGGACAGCGGGGGTTTCTGCTCACCGGAAGAGAACATTTTCTGGAACCCTATTATAGCAGTTCCCGCTCCCTCCCTCAGTCAATTGCCACCGCCCGTGACCTGGTATCGGACAATCTCCCGCAGCAAAAAATAATAGATAGCATCGGCCAGCTGGTCGAGTCCCGATTGAATAAACTGGCCGGACTGGTTAACATAAAAAAGGCCCGGGGTACGGTGACCTTAGAGGACATGGAGGAGGGCAAGAAATATATGGACAGATGCCGTGCGCTTCTCGCCAGACTTGTGGACAATGAAGAGAAATTGCTCGACAGTAGGTCCGGAAGGCTCAATACGGCATCAGCATTGACTTCACTTTTTGTGATCATCGCTGCGATTTTTTCGCTGTTCATTACCATATTTTCTTATATAAGGCTTAGAAGGGACTTGGCGAAACGGGTACAGCTCGAACAAGACCTTAAGAAAAAAGATAGGGAGATCACCCAAAGACTCGTCGCAACACAACGTATTGCGGGACAGATTGCTGCCGGAAACTATTCGGTTAAAATCAATGACCAGGAGCATGATGAACTAGGAAGTTTAGCCGGTTCACTAAACAATATGGCAGATTCGTTAAAACAATCTTTCGATGAACTTAGCGACAATGAATGGCGCCAGACCGGCCTCGCCTTGCTAAACGAAGTTTTAGTCGGCAACAAAGTGAAAGAAGATCTAGTTTCCGATGCATTGCAAATCTTAGTCACTTATGGGGAATGTGCCAACGGCTCCCTTTATATCCTTGAGCATACGCAGCTAGCACTGATAGGAGCCTACGGCCATGAAGATTCGATGCGGCAATTTATCGCACCCGGAGAAGGCGCTGTCGGTCAGGCGTTTGTGGACGGCAAAGTACGGATCATAGAAAATCCATATCCTTCGAAAAATGTGGTCAGTTTTACTGCAGGATATTTACCCCTGCATTCGATCTTATTACTTCCAATTTTTGATGGTCACACCTGCATTGGTGTTATTGAACTTGGTTCTTTCAGGAAATTCGAGGAACCCCAGATGCCATTTTATAGAGAAGCGGGCCGTCATATTGGTGCAGCGATTGTTGCAGCTCAGGCGCGGCTGAAAGTACAGCAGCTGCTTGAAGAAACGCAATCGCAGACAGAGGAACTTCAGGCACAGCATGCCGAGCTGGAAAATCTCAATGCAAATCTTGAAATCCATACCCAAAAACTCCAGACGTCCGAAGAAGAACTACGCGTACAACAGGAAGAACTGCTGCAAGCCAATAAAGAACTGGAGCAACGCTCTGCAATGCTAGAAGAAAAAAATATACTGATAGCAGACCGAAATCAGGAAATTCAGAAAAAAGCGGAAGAACTGGCGCGGAGCACGAAATATAAGTCAGAATTTTTGGCAAATATGTCACATGAGCTGCGTACACCGCTCAATTCAATTTTGCTTCTATCACGCCTAATGTCGGATAATCCCGAAAAGAACCTGACAACCGAACAGATTGAATCGGCCGAGGTGATCCAATTATCGGGAAAAAACCTATTGACCCTTATCGACGAAATTCTCGATCTTTCAAAAATTGAGTCCGGTAAAATGGAACTCGATTATCAGCAGGTTGCAATTTCGGATCTGACAAAAGACCTGGACAATCTATTTTCTCCGATTATAAGGGAAAAAGCACTCTCATTTACAATAAAATTGGCAGACAACCTGCCAAAGACAATACGTACTGACCGCCAGCGACTGGACCAGATCCTACGGAATCTATTATCGAATGCCATCAAGTTTACGAAAGAGGGACAAGTCACACTTTCCGTCTTCCCAAGCGAGGCACAAGATGGACAGATTGCTTTTGCCGTAACTGACACCGGTATAGGAATTGCACCGGACAAACAGGACGTCATTTTTGAAGCTTTTCAGCAGGCTGACGGATCCACACGGCGTAAATTTGGCGGGACAGGTCTTGGGCTTTCGATCAGCCGTGAACTCTCGCGTCTGTTGGGCGGAGAGATCCGTTTAAGTAGCCAGGAAAAAAAAGGAAGTACCTTTACCCTTTTTATTCCCGAAAATCAGGAAGAAAATACTGTTCCGACAACGGAAGAGCTTATACAGTCCATTGCGGAAAACATCGAAGAAACACAGGACATCATAATGTCCAGTAATCCGCATACCGTTGACATTATCCCGCCGGATGTTGATGATGACCGGAATGATATAAAAGAGGACGATAAAGTGATATTGATCGTGGAAGATGATGTTAATTTTGCTAAAGCGCTGCTTAGGTATACCCGGCAGCAAAAGTATAAAGGGGTAGTTATCGTGCGTGGAGACCAGGCAGCTGATGCAGCGATAAGGTATAAGCCTACGGCGATTTTATTGGATATTCAATTACCTGTAAAAGATGGGTGGCAGGTTATGGCAGAGATTAAAAACAATCCAATTACACGTCCGATTCCAGTCCATGTTATGTCATCTTTTGAAGTTAAACGGGAAAGTCTGCTCCAAGGGGCTATCGATTTTATGGATAAACCTATTGCGCTGGAACAAATGGCGCAGATGTTTATAAAAATTGAGGAAGCACTTGCCCGGAATCCGAAAAAGGTGCTTATTGTAGAGGAAAATTCAAAACATGCAGCAGCACTTGCTAACTTTTTGGAAAGCTATGATATCATTTCTGAAATAAAGACTACCGTTACAGAAAGCGTCGACAGTCTCTATTCTGATAAAGCAGATTGCGTTATACTGGACATGGGCGTTCCGGGCAATATGGGATATGACACATTAGACTCGATACGACAAAAACCCGGTTTAGAAAATATACCTATCATTGTATTCACAGGGAAGAATCTTTCGAAATCTGAAGAGCTAAAATTGAAGCAATATGCCGATTCGATTGTCATCAAAACTGCAAATTCCTACCAGCGAATACTGGACGAAGTTGGACTGTTTTTGCATTTAGTAGGAAACCATCCTGGTGAAGAATGGTCAAAAAAATCGTCTTTAGGAACCATCAGAGAAGTACTGCAAAATAAAAAAGTTCTTATCGTCGATGACGATATACGCACTATTTATTATCTCTCTCAAGCGCTTGAAAGGTATCAGATTAATGTTGTTTCTGCAATGGACGGAAAGGAAGGTCTAGACAAAATTGAAGAACACGATGATATTTCTGCTATTCTTATGGATATGGTGATGCCCGAAATGGATGGGTATGAAACGATTAAAATGATTCGTCAAAATCCCCATTATAGTGAAATACCGATAATTGCCATAACAGCAAAAAACATGATCGGTGACAGGGAAAGGTGTATCATAGCCGGGGCCTCTGATTATATTTCAAAGCCCGTGGATACCGATCAATTGCTTTCATTATTACGTGTATGGTTATACAACTGATTAAAATATGGACAATAAAAGATTGATTCTGATCATCGATGATGAACCTTATAATATTTTTGCCCTAAAATTGATTCTTAAGTCAAAAGGTTATGCTGTACTAAGCAGTGCTTCCTTAGCAGAAGGGCTTGAAATACTCCATCAGCATAAAAATATCAATATCGTGCTGATGGATATGATGATGCCTGAAATAGATGGATATGAAGGCATTGCCAGGATCAGGGGATCCAGCGAAATATTTAACGATGTTACCATAATTGCGGTTACTGCTCAGGCCATGTCCGGTGACCGGGAAAAATGCCTAAGTGCTGGCGCAGATGGTTATATTTCTAAACCTATAGATATCGACGAACTTATTCCGCTGATCGAAAAATTTTAAGAATGGAAAAGAAGAAAATATTATTGTTTGACGATGACAAACAATTGCTGGAGATGATTTCTATGATATTGGAGAGCTTCGGATATTCAGTAGCTGTGTCCTCTAACTCCCACGACGTGATAGAAAAGGTTACTGAGACAAAGCCTGACTTAATTTTAATGGATAACTGGATACCATCCATTGGAGGAATTGAAGCGACTCAGTTACTCAAAAACCATCAGGAATTCAAGAGAATACCGGTAATTTATCTTTCCGCGAACAAAGATATAGAAAGCTTGGCTAAACTGGCAGGAGCTGATGACTACCTGGAAAAACCATTCGACATCGTCGATCTGGAGAAGGTGATCAATAAAATGCTAAATTTAAATTATTAAGATCTTTTACTCCCCAAAAGTTTATCAATCTTGGGCACCAATTTTATTATTTTAGGGATTAACGACATACTTGATATTTGCACTAATGCTTTACCTGGTGGACCTAATGATATTTTTGCTATTGAATATTGCACCTGGATAGGCATAATCCTCCGTTTCTGATGAAATGGTTATATTATCAGACTCAACAAAATAGGTATTGCCAAGCCCATTTTGCCAGACGCTGTCTCTAATGATTCCTCCGGCCCGGAGTCTGCTCGAATTTCCTTTCTTAGTCAGGTCAATAATTGGATTTTCGATGATCTTCGTGTTTTGGAAAACTTTTAACAGGGAATCCTCGTTATTTCCGATTTCATTTTTTAGACTCGAGTTGTCTTTTTTACAGGAATAGAATCCCAATACCCCGGCCAGGAGTACAAGACTTAATTGACTACTTTTCATTTTAGTTTATATTATGTATTAAAATTTTATTTCTTTTGTAAACTGAAGGGTTTTGAAAGTTTCATCATTTAAATTGGATGACTCTAATTTATATAAAGCGGGAACTCCTATATGGGGATATTCGTAAGTCTTTGTTTCTGGGGAGCGAATTGCCAAGGCTAGATAAGCATCTATTTTTTCTACGGTGCTAGGCGCATTTCGTATCAGATCTAAATCCGAAGATTGATAGCCAATAAGGTAAAAATAAGCTCGTTGTTTGTTTAAAAGATTCTTATCGTCAGCACTTAAACTCTGCGGGTCTAAAGATAATTTAGAGATGATAGGCTTAATTTTTTCAGGGCCATCCACGACCATATAAGCACTTTTTCCATATTCTATTTCTGCTACCCTGACAATGTTGCCTCCAGTTAAATTCGCCGTAGGGAATAGTTTCTTGAAATCTTTTTCCTCTGCATGTGATTTGATATTAAATGTCGGTTTATAACTATAGTATAGCCAGCCCGTATTTTCCATCCTATTATAACGTGAATCAGGGATGGCGAACTTCGATTTTATATCCACATCTCCGCTAAAAACAAGACGTAGATTCTCAAATTGCTTAAAATGATAAATATAATCCTGATGGCCATAGTAATTTACCGGGCCCTTGTCAACAAACTTATCTTTTATAAATTGATCTAGATCCTGTCTGCTCGCAATTTTTTGATACGCGACGGGATTTGAATTATAACGATTAAATCGCACATAAGGAATATAGGAGGCAGACTGCGATTGATACTGGGTCAAATTAAATTCTGGAAAATCGTTTAAGGAAACAAATACATTAAAATAAGGTTGTTTTAAATAATTTTCAGAATCATACGAAAAAGCATAATCTGCTGCCTTCTTAAGCCTAAATCCGATAATTTCGTTCTTTTTTTCATTCCATAATGTATCGGATATCCAACGATTACTAAGCGCTGCCATTCTTTCAAAATCATAAACACTATAGTCTATCTTCTTACCTGTACTATCGACGATAGGTGGCTTAACTGGCATTGGACTTTTACTGCAAGATGCTGATCCTAAAACTATAAAACATGCCGCAGCAATTCTGGTATTTACAATAACCTTATTCGATATGATCTTTATCATTAATTTTAAAATTAAAAATCAAGCAAGTCAGCTTGCTATTATTTGAATACGTTTTCTTCTATCAAGCATTCTATTGAAAAGGAAGAACATATTTTAAAAAAAATACTAAAAACCACTATTA
>JALAGS010000014.1 GCA_022712315.1 Sphingobacterium sp.
CCCCTAGTTATTCCCCTGTAATTACTCTGTTAATATAGGAATTGATATTAAATAGGTGTTTATTTGTCTACTAGACGAGGGAGGGTATTTTTTAATAGTGAACGATCAAATACAACACAACCAATCTCGTTTTAGGCGAAGGAGAAGTAGGTACGGGATAAGTCTGATAAACAAAAAAAGTGAAGCACGCTGTACTTCACTTTTTCCACAGGATGTTAACAACTTTGTTGAAAACTCCAGAATCCTCTCGTTATGGTTTGATTACCTTTTCTCCACGGAGCAATCGGTCATACCGCACCAAGGCCTCTACATAATAGTAATCGGCATACGTTAAAGGCACGTCAACCTCTGTTTTATGTGGGATCGAACCGACACTATGTTTTAAGATATATCCCCCCGCTTCTTTGAAATCTGCTTTATAAGGTTTAGAAGACAGCGACCGCAACATCTGCTCAGCTTTTGAGATATAGAGCTGGCTTTCACTACCTGTTGTGTATTGTGCCAGTTCCAGCAAAGCCGAAGCTGTCACCGAAGCTGTCGACACATCACGAAGATCTTTCTGGCTATAATATTTACTATCCGGAGTAAGCTTGTTCTGGTCCATATCCCAATAAGGTATCAGGTCTTTTGGAAGATTGGGATGATTCAGATAAAACTTTGCAATATGTCGAGCTTGCTCCAAATATTTCTTGTCGCCGGTCTCACGGTACATCATCGTATAACCATACAATCCCCAAGACTGTCCCCTAGCCCATGCAGATTCGTCAAAAGCACCTTGGGCAGTCTTTCTTGAAATAATGCTTCCATCTTTTGGATTGTAATCCACGACATGATAGGAACTATAATCTTTTCGATAATGGTTGACCATCGTCGTATTGGCATGCTGCACCGCAATATCATGATAACGCTTATTACCTGTCATCTTGGAAACTTCCGTCAAAAACTCCAAGTTCATCATATTGTCGATGATCACTGGATAGGTCCAAGGCTGCCCATCCCAGTTTTTTCCGCCATCCCATGAACGAATCGTTTTCGGTGCTTCATGGAAACGTGTTGCCAGAGATGCTGCCCCTGTACTTAAAATTCCTTTATAGGACGCCGAATCGCCCGTCAAACGCAATGCATTCCCAAAACTACAATACAACATAAAGCCCAAATCATGTGTTCCCTTGTTGTTCTTTTCCTTCTCGAGTTCTTTTAATTTGCTTTTTGCTTCCGTCAAAAGCTTTTCATCCTTGGTATACTCGTATAAGTATAACACTGTACCGGGATAAAACCCAGAGCACCACCAACTTGAACCCCAATTTACATATTTTCCATCTTTATAGGTTGTAGGCATATCCGATTCACCGATCGATGCGGCAAGGTAGGCTATTTGTTTATGTGCATCTTCTAAATTGGTACGAACAAATTCTTTGTCAAGCCCCAATTTCACTGTCCCCAGATTTCGCTGGCTGGAACAAGAAATTCCCTGCATTCCTAGCCCGATCATTAAAGCTCCCGTAATATAGTGTTGTATCTTCATGATTAGTATTTAGTATGGAGTAATGAGTAATGAGACTCTGGTTGTACAAGCCTACGCCCTACATATCAGTCTTTGCTCTTTGCTTCATAAACTCTACAGTTTTTTTAATTTTGACTTTTTTATTTTTACTTAATAACTTACGTAATAATCTTTGGGAAATTGCTCAGCATTCCAGCATTTTTGGGAAGTCCATGGTTGCGGAGCACAGGTCCAGAACTCATCGTCTGCCGGTAGCCCTAGTGGCAAAAATGACAGGGAAGCCACATACATCGAACCTGCGTTTGTATAGTAATCTGCGAGATTGGATTGTTTGTCTCCAACCACTCCCATACGCAGCCATCCTGACGGTGCAAAGGTTTTGTCAATATAAATATGTCGAAGTATCGTGGTCAATGCAGCCCTGACCTGTCCTTTCGAAATATCTTCGGGCAACTTATTTTCCAAAGCCACTGTTGCCAGGGGCTGGAATGCGGCATTCTTATAAGTTGAGGAACGACCAACAACGACATAATGACCTTCCGGTGAGATCATGCGTTCCAGATGGTGCGCATAACGCTGCATTCGTTTGTATGCCCGCTCAAACATTTCGTTGTATTTTCCTCCCGCTGAGATATTATGACGCAATGACTCAACCTGCATACAATGGATCACATAACCATTGTAGTGATCAAAACTAAAATGGGCACCATCACTATACCAGCCATCCCCTACATACCATTCCTGATCAAATTTATTGACGGCATAATCGATCTTTTCCCGTGCACATTCCTCTCCTATGCTGTAAAGAAATGTTTCTGTCATTGCCGCAAACAGCAGCCAATTACTTTCATTGGGCTTAATCTTTCGCAGCAATTTAAATTCTTCGACGACTCTTTGCTTTGTAATTGGGTCTAATGGTTCCCATAAAGCTTTTGGAGCTCTCAGAAAAGCCAGTGCAAGATGTGCTGCATCTACAAGGGTCTGAGAGGAAGGTCCCCGCCAAGTAAAATAATCTGGCGATTTAGGATCTACGCCGTATTGTATACCGAGTAGTGCTTGGTCGCGTAATTGCTTACGTAGTTTGCCTTCCTCAGTTGCATCATCCGGTAATGCCAGCCAAGGTGCCATTCCAGCCAATAAACGCCCAAAGGCTTCCAGGTATCCAACGCCGGGATCCCTACTATCAAAAGTCGGGCTCACCTCCATCGGCATATTTTTACGCCATTGCTGTTTGCTGATATTGCTTAATATAGGAGCTGCCATCTTATGTAAGATAGATACCCAATAAGCCCGGTCATTTTCGGTAAAATTTCTTTTATCGTCTAAACTGTTTACCTTTGCTTCCACTGGTAAAGACGCAGTTAACGCGCCAACTCCAGCTCCGCCTAACAATTTTAATAAGAATCTTCTCTTCATCGATAATGGTTTACATATTAATGTAGACTTGATAACGCTACACAAAACATTAAAAATCTTTATTTTACGTTAAAAAAGCAAGCAAAAAGAAATCAATCGCTCTAGCAAACGATTGCATGAGCGATTGATAACAACTTTTTTACGTGAAAGCGTTATGACAGCTCTCCTACCAGCCCGTATTTTGTGTCAAGCTTGTATTTCGTTGTCTTTCTACTTCAGGAATTGGCCAGGTCAACAATTGATCACCCAAATAGGTGTATTTATCAACAATTGCTCCCCAAGGCTGCTTATTTCCAGCATTTCCACTAAAGACTTGATCTTTCCAAGACTTCCAGCGCAATTCATCGAAATAGATAACACCCTCACCGAAAAGCTCCCTTCTACGTTCATTACGGATACGACTCGTTAAATCAGCTTTATCCTTCACAGTCGTCGCAACCGAACTGTTCAATAACCCAACTCCTGCTCTGCTACGGACTTCATTCACCTTATCTACAGCCGGAGCCGTTTGTCCCTTTTCATTTAGTGCCTCAGCCCACAATAAAAGAACATCTGCATAACGTATCACCGGATAATCTATATCACCAGCGACCCGACTCGGAATAGGTGGCTTTCCACCTTCATAGACAAACTTACGTGGAATGTAAAAGAACTGGCTCTCCATATCGGTTCTTAAATCAAAGACATTGCCCAACTGTTCGACATGTGGCCATCTGGAGGTAAATGTTTGATCGGCAGAACCATTCATCCCCACAAAAGTTGAATAGGGCAGAATGACATTTGCGCTTAAACGCGGATCCCGGTTATCATAAGCCTTTTTTAAGCGTTCTTCATTACCATTATTTAAATACAATCCGAAATCCAGCCCCTTAGAAACCAAATCATTGTATTTAGCTGGTTTCTTATTATCATTTGCAACTTTCTCTACGTTATTTCTTACAAAATAGATTTCTCTCTTTTCGGGTGCCATGGCGCTATAACCAGGGATTACATCATCCCAGTTAAATTTACTGCCATCCTTATTTTCATACAGATCCACAAAATCCGGACTTACCATGTAGGTATCCCAATTGGAACCAAATGCTGAACGGCTACCGAAGTAAAACTGCATGGTTGAACCATAATTGTCCAAAGCGATGTTCTGAATAGAAAAAATCATTTCATCAGACTTCTCATTCGCTGCTGTAAATAGAGCTTTGTAATTAGGGAACAATTGATGTCCTGCATCCTTAACTGCCTGAAAATCCGCAATAGCCTTATCCCAATCTTGGAGATACATATAAACTTTTCCACGGAGTGCATAGGCTGCAGACTTCGAAATCCGACCAAAATTTTTATCTCCCGCAGGGAATTTCGTTGGCAGATTGGCCTCAGCAATACAATCTGTTAGATCCTTAATAATAAAATCCCAAACTTCCTTTTCCGTATTTCTAGGTTTAGTAGCCTCATTATATTTGATCGGTGCGTCATAAATAGGTACACCCCGATAAAGCTGATTCAGTCTATAATAGTAAAAAGCCCGTAAAAATTTCACTTCCGCGAGCAAACGCGCTTTTTTCTCAGGAGCCGAAGGCGAAATATTGCTGATTCCATAGATCGCATCATTGGCGCGATGCACACTTTCATAGAGCTCTTTCCAGACATCTGCAAAAAGCGATGTCGAAGTATTGGCCGTTGCATTTAATAATACGTCACCTCCTCTAGGGATCAGCGTATTGGAAAGACGGTCATATTGATAGAGTTCTCTATTATTTGTACCACCAGTTGTATATCCAAAGCGTAAGGCCTGATACACACCATTTACCCCAAGATCGGTATAATTATCTGTCGTCCACATCTTATCCTCTGGAACCTGTGTGTTAGATGTGATATCCAATAAATCCTTTTTACAAGATCCTAATGTGCCTAAGAGAATCGCAAACGCAGATACACCCCAAGTATATTTTTTACAATATGTAAATACATTTTTTATCTCTATATCTAATATTTTCTTCATGTCTTTTTAGTATTAAAATCCAACATTCAACCCAAATGCATATTGTTTCATCGTTGGATACTTAGCTCCTGCCCCGATTTCTGGATCAGCACCAGGGAATTTGGTAAACATCAACAGGTTCTCGCCGGAGAAGTAAACACGTAGATTACGTACATGCAGTCGTTCCGTCAGCTTACTATTGAATGTGTAGCCTATTTGTAGATTTCTCAATTTGATAAAATCTGCTTTGTAGAGGTAGTAATCGTTAGCCGCATTATTGATGGATTCACCATTATATTTCAGGCGTGCATAAGATCCATTGATATTCGTACGGGGATCACTCGGATTTGCCGGATCATAAAAATAATGATCATCTGCCACACGTTTTGAGATACCATTTCCATCACGGACAATATTGTTGCTATACCCCTCATCGTTCCAATAATATTGTAAATTTCCTTCACCGGACCATAACATATTTAGGTCAAAACCTTTATATGCAAACCCGAGATTAAGACCATAAATATATTTGGGAATATTGGATGTTCCAGTAAAGTCTAGATCATTCTCATTGCCATATATCTTGTCTCCATTTAAATCTGCATATAGGAAATCTCCATAATACAATTGTTCTTTACCCAAGGTATTTACAGGCGAAAAACTATAACCTGCAGCCTTCATATCTTGTACCCATTTATAATCAGCTTCGGTACGGATCATACCATCACGAGGTCCTCCATTCGGATTTACTGCGCCACCGCCCAAATAATAGCTACCATCTCCTTTATAACGTTGTCTGACATAATATTCTTGATACATATGCCCTTCCAGATTTCGCTGGTTTGTACCCACTGCATTGGAAACCTGTCCAATATTGGTACTATAGACACTTGTGCCATTGATATCATTCCAGCCCCTGTTCAGTTGACCTTTGAGCTTCGTTATTCTGTTTTTATTGTAGGCAAAATTACCCCCGATATTATAGCTGACTTCCCCAATTTTATCTTTCCAGGTCAAATTTAGTTCTAAACCACTATTGCGCATCGAGGCTGAGTTTACAATGGGAGGAGCTGTTGTACCGGCAGCTAACGGCAACTGATCCGGAACCAGAATTCCTGAAGTCAATTTGTTGTAGTAATTCAACTCCACATAAGCCTTTTTTTGAAATGTCGAAAATTCTAGACCTGCTTCCTTATTCTCACTTTCCTCCCAAGCTAATAACCTATTTCCAAATCTGCTAAGCTCTAGGCCTCCAACCTGTGATCCACCAAAAGAATAACCTGCGTTACCGTAGAAAGCAAGTGCTGGAAAATAGTTTTCACTGTTCGGATCACCATTGTTTCGGTCATTCCCTAATTTACCCCAAGATCCACGAAGTTTGACGTTTTGTACATAAGGTTCAAGCCCTTTCATAAATGACTCTTTGGAAAGCAACCAGCCCAAGCCAACGGATGGAAAATAGCCAACTTGCTTATCCTTACCGAATTTAGAGGAAGCATCTCGGCGTAAATTCAATTCAACCAGATATTTTCCGTCAAAATCATAGTTTACCCGACCAAAGAAAGAACGCATGCCAGTCTGATATTCATTCCCGTCAATGCTGTTCATCTCATTTGCGGTACCGATGTTGGAAATTGTTGGATCGATAACACCTCTTTTCGAGGCAGAAAAGGTATACCATTTTGTTTGGAACTCATTATGACCTAGCAATGCACCAATATTATGCTTGCCAATACTTGTTTCATAGCGAAGTACATTATCAAATGTGAGTGTACGGAGATTCTCATACCCTTGAGACAATGTTAATGTACTAGCTACGCTCGCAGGATAAACGATTTTATTGGTTTCAAAACTGTATTTGTCGACGGGGATTGAACTACCTGTCTGTTCCCGCGAGCGCATTTGATAGTTAAACTTGGTTTCAAAAGTCAAGCCTTTGATGATCTTAAGATTAGCAAAAATGGTTGAATTAAAATTTGAAACTTTATCCATTCCCTGAGGCTCATACAAATATTGCATCAGATTATTCAATTGCACTGACTCTTCCGCTGCTACAGCTCCACCGAATCGGCCGTCATACATTGGATATACCCCCGGTGTAGACTGTCTTAAAAAATTATATAAATTATCGACGTTGGCTTTTTTCCGGTCTTCTGTTGAGGCAAACATATTCGTACCAACAGTTAATCTATCTCCAATCTTGGTACTTATATTCGTTCTCAATTCATATTTCTTTGCCCCTGTATTTTTCATAATCCCGGGATTATCAAACATCCTTCCCGACAGCATATAATTTGTCGATTCAGAACCTCCCGTCGCAGAAACATTATGACTTTGGATCCAGGCAGAATTATAAATCCAATCTGTCCAATCGGTATTTGGATAAGCAATATAATTTGGTAAGCCAGACGCTGCCAATACACCATTTGGATCTGCATTGGCCTTTCGCCAAAGGTCAATTGTAGATTCTGCATATTTGGCCGGTTTACCTAGATTGAACGTTCCTTCGTTCATTAACTCCATGTGGCGTACATAGTCAGACACAAACTCCGGCGTACCCATAGGTTTGGTTCTGGATAGGATACCCGAATAGTTTAATTGCGTTTTCTGGTTTGCTTTTCCTTTCTTAGTCGTGATCAAAATAACACCATTACCAGCACGGGTACCATAGATTGAAGCCGACGATGCATCTTTTAAAACTGAGATCGTCTCAATATCATTCGGATTGACCGCATCCATTGATCCCACAATCCCGTCAATCACAACAAGTGCCTCCGAATTATTCAATGACCCAACTCCACGTACACGAATAGTCGCACCATCACTACCCGGTCTACCTGTACTTTGTTTAACCTGTACACCAGCAGCAACACCACTCAGCGCAGTAGAAACATTTGTTACTGGTCGATTCTCTATTTGCTTTGCATCAATTGTACTTACAGACCCTAATAATTTCTCCTTTTTTTGCTTTCCATATCCCACGACGACGACCTCGTCAATTACAGCACTTGTCCCATCCATAGTAACATTAATGACATTGCGCCCATTAACGGCTACTTCCTGGTTTTGATAACCGATATAGGAAACGACAATTGTTGCATTGGAGCTCACTGACAATGAATAGGTACCATTACCGCTCGTAGAAGTAGAAATACTTCCACCCTTTTCTCGAATCGTTACACCCGCTAAAGGTGCTCCTTGACTGTCTGTAATCCGCCCCGTAATCGAAATCTTCTGCTGTGCCATAGTCGCACCCACAGTAAACATCATCATAGCAGACAGTCCAACTTTGTAAAACTTTGCCATACTTTAGGAAATTAGTTTTATAATAAAAATTGGTTGCTTAATAATCCAAAGATGGGTCTATGAGCAAATTAAGGGGGGTAAAATTCATAAATATTTGGGGGTAAAATCTTAAATTTGATCCAAATACCCCATAACCATGAACATACTGCCTATTTTATTGCGACATTTCCTACTGTTGATATTCATCATTTCGCTCTGTCATGCCCAGGATCTAAAGTTTGAGACACTGAGCCAGGATAATGTACTGGATAAACAAGCCGTATTGACCATCGCGCAAGATAGACAAGGTAAGCTTTGGTTTGGTGGTGGAGCCAATTTATTTGTATACGACTCTCAGAATATCACCAATATTTTAGTGCAGGATACTGTCTTTAAAAAGGTAGATTACATCAATAAAATCGCCGTCAATGCAAAGAATCATCTCTTCATCGCTACGGCAACTCAATTATTTATTTTCGACATCGACAAACGCAAAGCTGTATTTAAACAGGGAAAACCCTTTCAGGAAAAAATGGTCGTTACCGACATACAGTTTTTTTCAGACCAGATATTCCTATGCACTGATAAAGGGCTCTACCAGGCTGTCCCCACCGCTGGCACTTACAATCTCAAGAAAATCCTAGACCGCCCCGGGGCGCAATCCATCATTCAAACCAGCCCCAACAACTATATAATAGCAAGTTACAATGGCATAGAATCTTTTTCACTGCAAAATAGTCAGGTTTTCCATATCCAGAATCTGATGTTGCCCCCGCTCCCCTTAAAAGAGCGTATCTTCAGCGCCCTATATCTCCATAAAGATATGCTCTGGGTTGGGACAAAATTGCACGGAATATTCCAATATAACCTCACGGACAAAAGATGGAATAATTTAAACGAAACCAATAGTAATCTACTGAGCAATAATATCCGGAAAATTGTCCCGAATAAAAACGGTGAACTCCTGATCGGCACATTAAAGGGACTCTCCATCTTTAATGGATCGGCACAATTCTTAAACTATAAACACAATACTTCCGTCAAAAACTCCTTGAGCCAAAATTCGATCTATGATATTTTTATTGATCGACAACAAATCACTTGGATAGGAACCTATTTTGGGGGGATAAACGCTATTTATCCCGATCTCATTCCCATACAGCATTATTCAACCCGTTCGCTTCCTAATCTTCGCCTGAACAGTGATATTACCGGTAGCTTCGCCGAATCAGAAAATGCGTATTGGATAGGAACAGAGGAAGAGGGAATCAACAGAATTGATAAGGCAACGGGAGCAACTTCCCCTTTATCCAAATTAACCCGGTCAAACCTGATCAAGGACCTATATGTTAGAGACAACAAAGTCTACGCGGCACAATATGGCGGTGGTTATTCTATTATCGATGCACAATCTGGAAATGCACAGCACTTTTATCTCGAAAAGGACCTCCTAAATCTCAAAAACAACATCTACAGCATTTACGTCGATCCGGCACATCGTATTTACCTTGGAACCAACAAAGGGCTGTATATCGTGGAGCCAGGAAAGCCGGCTCAATACAATGCCGCGTTGAAAACTGCTACAATTGACGATATACAAGCCGATAATAAGCAGCAGATCTATTTCCTGAGAGGGGGGGCACTTTATCGTAAAAAAAATAATGAATCGAACATAAGGCCAGTAAAGCAGCTCGATACATTAGTATTGGGTGGATTTTATGTCCATCCGAATGGTGACGTCTGGCTGACGTCAAAAGAAGACCTATATCATCTTGATCAGCACGATAAGTTAACAAAGGTATCGCGTTTTCCAAATAATTCGTTAGGCTGGCCCATCTTGGTGAACAACCAGGTATGGTGTACCAGTAAAAATGGGTTCATATGTTATGATCCTAAAACAAAACATAGCCACCTCCTGAATCAATATGACGGTTTACCGGTCAAAAATCTGCTGGGAGCTAAAGTATTCGCGAGCAAAACAGGAACACTATTCGTCACTACGCTTAATGGTGTCGTCTCTGTAGATACCAGGAAAATAACCTTCAATCAGAACATCCCCAACGTAATTTTCCGAAATATCTTACTTGAAGAGGCACCATTAAACTACGGACGTATCCAGAAAACTGTGGATCCAAATAGCTATCAGCTCAAACTCCGACACGATGAGAACTTTGTCACGATTAATTTCTCAGGTTCCAATTTCATCAAACCACAAAAGAACAGATACCGCTATAAGCTCGACGGTTTTGACAAGGACTGGGTTGAAACAAGTACCCCTTCAATACGATACACCAATATTCCCACAGGTATGCATACCTTGACCATATTTGCCAGTAACAACGATGGAATATGGAGCAGCACTCCTCTACGCATTCTTATTGATATAAAACCTCCTTTTTGGAGAACCTGGTGGGCCTACCTATTCTATGCAGTATTGTTTACCCTAGGTGTACATCTCGTCATTAAATTTGTTGTCGAACGTGAGATGTTGATCAATTCAGAGCGGGAGCAGGAAAGGAAAATCAGATTTTTCACGCAGATATCGCACGAAATCCGTACACCGCTGACCTTGATAACGGCTCCATTGGATGAAATTATTTCCGAAACAGCCAATCTTACGTCTACCCAGAACAAAGTAAAACGGATAAAAAAGAATGCCAGCAAACTACTCGGTGTCATAAACGAATTACTCGACTTTAAAAAGTTCGACGACAAGCACTTTGTACTGAAAAAAACGGACATCTCATTCCGGGAATATGTAGAAGATACGTTCTACTTACTAAATGACCTTGCCAAAGCAAAGCACCTCAACTACTATATCCGGCAGCTGGATGCCGTGGGACTACAATCCATAGATACGGTACAATTTGATAAAGTCATGTTTAACCTCCTGTCAAATGCCATCAAGTATACACCAGAACATGGCACCGTTTATCTGGATCTTATTGAAAATGATCAGACAATAGCTATTCGCATCGTCGATAATGGTATCGGTATCGCTACCGACAACCAATTTAAAATATTTGAAGAATACTATCGTGAAGAACAGGCTAATGATGTGATCGGAACAGGTATTGGTTTGGCACTTACTAAACAAATTGTGCAACAGCACGAAGGAGATATCCGTTGCTCCACAATGAAGGATGAAAAAGGGGAATGGACTGTATTTACGGTTAGTCTCCCGAAACAAGCAAACCAAAAAACTGACGTTATACCGCTAGAAATATTAACAAAAGAAACAGAGGAAGCAAGCATAAAGAACTTAGGTACACTGGATATTTCCTTAAAGCAAACGATCCTAATTGCGGAAGACAACAGCGAATTATTAGCAGCCGTTGTCAGTCTATTTGAGGAGAGTTTCAACATCGTTACAGCTGTCAATGGTGAAGAAGCACTTGCTAAAGCATTGGAATATATCCCTGATCTGATTATTTCGGATCTGATGATGCCTTACATGGACGGTGCTCAACTATGCCAGGCCATTAAAACAAATATGACCACCAGCCATATACCGTTCATCTTGCTGACTGCCGTAACTGATAGCAATTCCCAAACTTTAGCTTTGGAGCATGGCGCAAACATCTACCTGACAAAACCTTTCGACAATAAACAACTGTTCCTCTCGGCACACAACCTCATGGCAGTTAGTCAGAAAAGAAGTAAAGAATTTCAGGTTAAAACAGCCTCATTTGATAATGAACTTGATGCCCAATTCATCTCATCCCTGAATCAATTGATCGAAGAAAATCTTCAATCGGACGGCTTTGACGTTAATTTTATCTCCCGAACAATGGGGATGAGTGCGCCAGTCCTCTATCGTAAGCTGAAGGCCATCTCCAATTTATCGCTCAATAACTATGTCAAGACTTACCGGCTGAACAAAGCGAAAGAGTTGCTCACATCTGCCATGAACATTAGTGAAGTCGCCTATGCCGTGGGATTTTCCGACAGGAAATACTTTAGTAAGGAATTTAAAAAACAGTTTGGACACAATCCTTCAGAACAAACGGCGAATTCTAGTCAAACCACTGAAAATTAGCTGTATTTTTCAAGGTAGTCTATATCCTCTCCCACAAAAAAAGAGATGCGTAGAGCATCTCTTTTTTACCTATTCCTGTGTCATTAAAACGAGTTCATTTCCCAAGAATTTGCCTTATTTTTTGATCGCTTTATTTAGCAATCTCTTTGATCATGGGTTCGCCCACCAATAAGCGCTGATACCGGACCAAAGCTTCAACATAGTAGTAATCTGCATAAGTCAAGGGCACATCGACTTCGGAATTCAACGGCAATGCGCCAACACTATGTTGTAAGATATAGCCTCCATTTTGACCATAAGGAGCAAGGTAAGGTGCCTTCGACAGATTTTTAAGAATAGTTTCTGCTTTATCAAAGTACTTCACAGACTCACTTCCCTTTGTATATTGAGAGAGCTCCAATAAAGCCGAGGCATATAATGCCGCTGCAGATACATCCCGCAGATCCTTATTCGGGTACATTTTATCTGACTTCGCAATTTTATCTTTATCAAAATCCCAGTAAGGAACCAGATCAGCAGGCAGATTTGGGTTGCTTAGGATATACTTTGCGATTTGTTGAGCCTGCTTCAAGAATTCCTTCTTCTTGGTTTCCCGATACATCATCGTATAGCCATATAGTGCCCATCCCTGTCCTCTTGACCATGCCGACTCATCAAATGCGCCCTGATGTGTCTTTTTTCCAATGGCCTTACCTGTATTCTTATCATAATCGATCACGTGGTAGGAACTATAATCTTTTCTGAAGTGGTTTTTTAGGGTTGTTTCAGCATGAGATACCGCTATATCATAGAATTTTTTATCACCAGTCATTTTAGACACCTGTGTCAAAAACTCCAGGTTCATCATATTATCGATTATAACCGGATACTGCCACGATCCGTGATCCCAGGAACGGATCGTTTTGGTCACGGGACTATAGCGAGAGGCTAGGGAATTGGCACCTGTATTGAGTACTGGCTCATACTTTTGCGTATCGCCTGTGAGACGAAGTGCGTTGCCAAAACTACAGAATAACATAAACCCCAAATCATGCGTACCCTTGTTGTTCTTTTCTTTCTCCAAATAGGTCAATTTCTCGGTTGCTTTCTTTAATAATCCTTCATCTTTGGTGCCTTCATATAAATACAACAATGTCCCCGGATAGAATCCCGAACACCACCAGCTCGACGAAGAAAATACTTCTTTGCCATTTTCGAAAGTTTTTGGAAACTTTTCGGTCGGAGTTTCATCCGCCAGTACTTTTATTTGCTTCGCGGCTGCATCTAGCTGTTGCTGAATAAACTCTTTGGATAGACTCGGTTTTGCTGTTTGGGCCTGAACGACAGTCGAAGTACCCAAAACGGCCAATAATAACACAGAAAGTTGTTTTAATTTCATTGTTTTTTATTCTTTTATTTTTATTTGTTCAGCGCATTAGCGCTTCAATCTTATACCTAAATATTCAGCTCTTTTTCTTCATTTTAATTGTCCGTCCCGCTTTCTTTCATCTCGCGTTATCGATGCGCATTGATCAAAGCAACTGCGCCTTTATCGAGATTCAGATCAATCATTCCGTCCTGCGTTATATCAAATGTACCTTTTCCCTGTATCTTTATCTCTGGTGCTCTGATACCAGCTTTTAAACGTATGCGACCGCCATATTGACTTTTGATCTGGATGCCAATCGTTTTTCCATTTTTCCGCTGTGCCGATACAAGATTCCCTCCATCTGCCAAAAAATTGGCAAAGGATACATCCTCCCATTTATGCGGAATAGCTGGAAACACGCGTAATACGCCATTCCAATATTGCATACACAATTCCTGAATACTTACCATCGCTGCGAGCGGGGTTTCTATCACTGGACCGCTTTCAGCATATAGTGTATTGGCTTTAATATATTTCTGTAACAAAACATCCAGCGAAGCCAAAGCCGAATCTCCTCTCCCCATCATGGCATACATAGAGGCAGCTCCCGTAAATGAATACCCCTGCAACCATTGCTTTTTGCTCTGCCAATGCGCAATAGAACGTTCTATAAGCGCCTGATTTCCTTCTTGATCCCAGTTTATATCGTAAAAAGGATAAATCATCATTAAATGTGAATAATGACGATGAGATTCTCCATAAGGCAGGTCTTTAGCGATCATAAAACCATCCGTATCCTGCGGATAATCGGTCAAGTTGGCCAATACGTCTTTCCAGACAGCATGAAGTTTATCCTTAGCTCCTCTTTCCTGATCCAGCTCAATAAGTGTCTTGAGCCCCCATCTGAAAATGGAAAGGTCATAATTTGTATCATAAGCATAGCCCTTGGGATATTCAGGTGAATAGGTTTTCACGCCAATATGGTATTTCCCTGCTTGATCCTTTTCCAATAGATGCAAATGATAATTTATCGCTTCCTTTAGCAGCGGGAACAAACGATCATATACATCTTGCGACATCGTCGCTCGATAATACTGATAATAACTATGCAAGAGCCAGACTAGATTTCCCAATTCTTTTTCACCATCGGAGGCCCCTTCAGGTGATACATCTTTTGCTAGAAGAACAGGACTCCACAGCGTTGGCCCTGAGGAGCGGCCAACGGCCAAACTATTGTAACGATAAGGCTCCGGAACATTTTGTCTTAGCTGATCTTTATTCCGGTCAATCATCTGGATTAAAGAATTTGCAATACCGAGCTGATTCGCTTTGAAAACCGGAGAATAAGCAAGCTGCATATTAAGGTTAAGCCAATACGCTGGCCAGGGAGTTGGGCTGGTCCAAGGTCCCTGTAAATCCATGGCGGGTTTATCTGACCTCGTTGCACTGGCAAGCTTATACAACTGCATATCATAAAACTGCTGGTAAACCGTATCTGGCAATTCCAGGGTCGATGCCTTAAAATAGTTGGTCCACCACTTACGATGGGATGCCAATCCTTTCGTTAACTTTTGCTTACTAAAGTTCTGAACATAATTGATCGCCGTATTGACATAAGCGGTTCCACGCTGGCTATAATCTACAGTAATTAAATAGGTATCCACTTCTTTGCCGGGTTTGCCATAATAAGCCGTCACATATCCTCCTCCGGCTAAAAGAGGTTGGTCAAAATATTTTATTTCGCCCTGTTCACCAAAATGCCCTTTTGGGTTTGCTGGATAATTTTTCGGCTTTTGTGTATAACTAAATCCCATCCTTGGGCTGATGGCCTCGTCGGGTTTCCATGTCAGATGGTAATTACCGTTAAAATCTTTTTTAAAGACCTCCAGCAGAATAACGTTGTCATTCGATAAGGTAGTCGTCCGGATTCTCATTATCCCTTTGCCAGTGCTGACGTTCGCCTCGGCAAAAGCCTCTTTGAGATAGATGTCTCCTTCTGCCTGAACAATCGGGCTTTCAAATTCTATTTCAAAATGACCTAACGACATACGCGCTTGATCAAACAATTTATCTTCCGAATTCGCTCGATGATCATAAACATCAGTTCTTCCAATATCAACGCGCATTGAATTCTTACCAGCTAAATAAGTCATAGTCCCCAGCAGACCATTCCCAATAGCTCATTTTCTTAAATTGTTACCTGAATTGTGCTGATCCCCAAAATGGTTGGAATGTCGCGCAAATGAAAAAAAACAGTATTCTTAGATTCATCATTAGGATTTAATGCTATCAGAGCGACCATAAAGATGCTGGATTATTCGGCTGAAATCAAGCACCTTTTACGAAAACGATTGAGAAGAATCAAACCACAGTCCATCCCTTATCTATCCAATAGCCTAGACATCAAACCAAAAATGTAACAATTTAGCTGATAAAATAGAGATCCTTAGGCTACAAACTAGTCACTATATATGAAAGAAATGAATTCCATAGGCTTCTTTTGTTATTTTTTAACAAAACACAAATAAACAATACGTAAAATTTTAGTTATCAGTTTACATTTATCAGTTTTTTATCTATTTTTAAGATTAAATATCCAATGCCGTTATTTTTAACAGCCTAATAGTGGATCAATTATAAAACAACTAATCCAACCAAAATGAAAGAACAGAATTCATCAAGGCGTGATTTCATAAAAAAATCCGTGGTCGGTGCTGCGGCATTTTCTATTGTACCACGCTTTGTACTCGGAGGACAGGGCTATCTTGCTCCGAGCGACCACCTAACCAAAGGTGTAATTGGTGTCGGCAATATGGGCCGTGGACACTTTGGCTACGCCGGAACTAAAACAGTAGCCATTTGTGATGTGGACAAAACCCATCTAGCGGCAGCTCAAGCGGACTTAGGCGGTGGTGTGAAGGAATACCATGACTTTAGAGAGTTGATTAAATCTCCGGAAGTAGATATTGTGCATATTGCTACTCCTCCACATTGGCATGGACTGATGTCCATCGAAGCGGCAAAAGCAGGAAAAGATATCTGGTGTGAAAAACCGATGACACGTACTATAGGTGAAGGTAAAAAAGTGAAAGAAGCCATTGCACAACACGGCAATATCTTTCGTCTAAATACCTGGTTTCGTTTCAAGGATGATTTTTATGGAATGAATGTTCCCGTAAGCAAAATCAAAAAATTAGTTGATACAGGCATGTTGGGTTGGCCATTGAAAGTCACAATAAGCAAGCACACAGGCTTTGACTGGAAATTCTATTGGGTAGGAAAGGAAAATTTACCGGAGGAGAATGTGCCCGCTGAACTTGACTACGATTTTTGGTTAGGCCCGGCGCCATACAAACCTTACAATAAGCACCGTGTACATACGACCTTTAGAGGATATTGGGATTATGACGGTGGTGGCCTAGGAGATATGGGACAACATTATATGGATCCTGTTCAATACTTCTTAGGCAAAGACAACGAGAGTCCTATTACTGTCGATGTTGATGCTCCGCAACAACATCCGGATGCGGTGGGCACATGGCGACGAATTACATTTACTTATGCCGATGGTTGTCAGATCATTCTTGATGGTGAAGCGAAAGATGAAAAGGCAGCTTATATTGAAGGTCCAAAAGGTAAACTATACAGAGGCTTCCAATCCGATATACCAGATTTGGAAAGAAAACTTGCACAATACCCTGAACCTGCGCCGCAGATTACCGACTTTCTTGAATCAGTACGCACAAGAGAGAAGTTTGCACTGAATGAAATCAATGGACACCGTTCGTGTACCTTGGTCAACATGGGATTAGCAGCGTTGCGACTGAACCGATCACTAAAATATGACTCCCAAAATGAGCTATTTATTAATGATGACGCCGCAAATAGATTGATTCACCAACCAATGAGAGGCCCTTGGTCTATTTAAAAAGATATCCTAATGAAAAGAATATTCAATTCGCTGACCGTACTGCTTCTTATATCTAGTGCAACGTACGCGCAGCAACCACAAAATAGAACGACTGCGACCAAAATAGCAGACGTATTGGCACAGCAGCCTGCCGAAGAAAAAGAAAAATTTTTGCTTGCCATGCATGAGCTGGAGGGCTTCTCTTCTGATGACATTGTCACTTTCCTCAAGGGACTTAAAGCACCGGGAAGCAATAATGCGCCAATAGAATTTGCAGCAAACAGCTATTCATTCTATGTAAATCAGCCCGGCAAAGAACAACAAAAAAGGGTTTTTGTTGAAGGATTAGCAAAATCCTTATCGCAATTGAGCGAACCAACCAATCAGGTTTTTGCACTACGCCTATTACGTCAATGCGCAGACAATACAGCTATACCTGCTGTCGCAAATTGTCTGACAAATGATTACCTTGCCGATGCAGCTGCGAGAACTTTGGTATCTATTCGCACCCCTGAGTCGACAGTCGCATTAGAAAAAGCTTTAGCTGCATCAACGACAGAGAAAACTGCTATCGCCTTAGTGACTGCGCTCGGAGATCTAAAGGATAAAAATGCCGAAAATGCCATCTTAGGATTAACGCAAAAATATAACTCGGACGGTTTCCAACGCACAGCTTTAATCGCATTGAGCAAAATCGGCGGAACAGCTTCTGAATCGCTATTTCAGGAGAAATTAAATGCTGCCGGCTATAGCTATGACAAATTTGATGCGGTTGGACTTGGCATTGACTATGCCCAAGCACTGATCGACAACAAACATGATCAAGATGCCATCAAGTTCCTGAATAAATTTTTCCAGGAATCCCAAAAAGCAAAATCGATCAACGGTCAAATTGCATCACTTAAATTATTGACAACAATTGATCCAGCGAAACAGCAAAAGAACTTATTAGCAGCAGTAAAAAGTGATAATGGTGCCTACCGTAACATCGCATTGCAATTACTCGGAAAATACGGCAAAGGCAGCGACGCAAAAAGCCTGCTTGCTTTAGCAAGTAAAGGCACTCCTGAGGTTCAAGAAAGCGTATTGAACTACTTAGCCCACAATGGTTCGGCAAGCAGCTTAAAACTAATCCAGGCGTTAGTCAATAAAACGCAGTCTCCGGTAACTAAATTAGCTGGATTAAGTGCTCTGAATACCCTCTCACAGGGAAAAGAAACCAACACCTTAATCCAGGCTCTTAATGCCGATCAACAATTCAACAACTCGGTAAAAGCATTGATCCTTTCATCTAAAGATGCTAATGTCGTTACCGATGTCAACAATGCCCTTGCCACTGTAGACGATGACAAAAAGATTCAATTGCTGGATATTTTAAGTAAACGTTCCAACAATGCGTCGTCCAAAGCTGTATTAGCAATAAAAAGTGCAAATCCGGCTGTAGAGGAAGCGATCAATAAAGCACTCCCCAATGTAGCTCAAGAATCGGACTTAGAAGAACTCTTCAATAGGTTAAACAATACAACAGACAATAAATCTGCTGTGCTATTGCAACGTGCCATTGTCAATGTGGTTCAGTCAAGTGCAAATTCAAAAGCATTAACTGAAAAACTCGCTGCTAATATATCGAAGTCAGCAGCGCCAAATACCGCTAAATATTTCCCTATTTTCGCTGGACTTGGTGACACACAGTCATTGAAAGCTGTAACAGCATACCTTAATAACAATAACACAAGCCTAAGGTCTTCTGCAATTGAGTCTTTGGCAGGCTGGTCCTCTTCTAACGCACTGCCAGAATTGGTATCTCTATCCAGAACAGAAAAAGACGATAATCTTTTCAATACGGTATATAGCGGGTTGATCAAATCAATTTCTTCTTCTTCGAATACACCTGAACAGAAAACTTTGTTGTTGAAAGATGCATTCAGTGTTGCCAAAACTACGGAACAGAAGAAAGCAGCTCTCTCTGCATTGCAGCCCACGGGAACATATCAGTCTTTAGTTTTCGCCGCTGATTTAATGAACGATGCGCAACTGGGGGGAACCGCTGCCAATGTAGCGATGAATATTGCGATGGACAATAAGTTCTATGGTAAAAAGGTCAGAGAAGTGCTAGAACAGGTCATTGGTAAACTGTCTGGCAGCGAAAGTGGGTATCTCAAAGAAGCCGTTGTTCGCTATCTCGCTGAAATGCCTATCAAAGAGGGTTACGTTTCGCTATTCAATGGCAAAGACCTAAGTGGCTGGAAAGGTTTGGTAGCGGATCCGATCAAACGCAGTAAGATGAATGATAAAACCTTAGCGGCAGAACAAGCTAAAGCTGACGATATCATGCGTAAAGGCTGGACAGTATCCAATGGTGAAATCGTATTCAGCGGTAAAGGAGATAATCTGGCTACCATAAAGAAATATGGTGATTTTGAAATGCTGGTAGACTGGAAATTAGAGAATTATGGTGGAATAGAGGGTGATGCCGGTATTTACTTGAGAGGAACTCCACAAGTACAAATTTGGGATATTGCCAATACAAGAGTCGGTGCCCAAGTTGGTTCTGGCGGATTATATAACAACCAGAAAAATGAAAGCAAACCATTGAAAGTTGCTGACAATGCAACTGGTGAATGGAATACGTTTAAAATCAAAATGGTGGACGATAAAGTCACAGTGTGGTTAAATGGACAGTTGGTAACCGATAATGTCCCTCTTGAAAACTACTGGGATAGAAACCAATCAATTTTTCCTACCGAACAAATTGAATTACAAGCACATGGTTCAGTCGTCTATTATAGAGATCTCTTTATCAAGGAATTTCCGAGAAAACAAGTTTTTAAATTGAGCGATCAAGAGAAAAAAGAAGGTTTTGAAGTGCTTTTTGATGGAACAAATCTCGATAAATGGACAGAAAACCAAGCTTATGTCATCAATGACGAAGGTTATCTCTGGGTATACCCAAATGCAAAATTTGGTGGAAATCTTTATACAAAAGAAGAGTACGCAGACTTCATTTATCGCTTCGATTTCAAATTAACTCCAGGCGCCAACAATGGCGTAGGAATACGGGCTCCTTTGGAAGGAGACGCCGCATATGAGGCCATGGAGATCCAAGTACTGGATGATGGCGCAGATGTCTATAAAGACTTGAAACAATATCAATATCACGGTTCAATTTATGGTGTTGTCCCTGCCAAAAAAGGCTATTTAAAACCAGTTGGTGAGTGGAACTCCGAAGAAATAGTCGTGAAAGGAAATCGCATCAAAGTTACGCTCAATGGTACCGTCATTGTGGATGCAGATATCGCAGAGGCAAGCAAAAACGGAACCCTAGATGGAAAACAACATCCTGGACTTAAACGTACGTCTGGCCATATTGGATTTCTGGGCCACGGTACAGAAGTATTCTTCAAAGACATTCGAGTAAAAAAGCTCAAATAGTCGCAGATTCTAGATAAAGAGGGGATAAGGAATCTTATCCCCTTTTTGCTAAATAGTCCATTTGCTTGCCAAGTGAGAAAAATAACCAAATGATTCCAAAACTTTTGCTAAATTAAAGCCCTAAGGATTCTATTTCAAAATATAATGTTTTATGACTAAAGCCGTAAACTTACTGATTAACAAAAAATTGGAGAGTAAGCCTGAAAAGAAAAATCTATTCAATAAAATCTCCATTATAAAATTAATAGCCGAATTAGGATCTGTATCGGTAAATGACATTGTAAAAAACCTCTATCTAAGCTTACCTACGGTGAATAGCCTCATTGCCGAACTGCTGGAAGATGATTTTATCCGTCAATTTGACAAAGGAGAATCTATTGGTGGACGTAAACCCAATTTATATAAATTATGTGATGGATTGTTTCAGGTGCTGTCGATCGAGCTCCAACGTTTCTCCATCACAATGAGCATAATGGACAACAACCAGCATGTTATTGCTGAAACTGTTGAACTGGATAATGAATTATCTCGCGATGCGGAAAATCTATCCACTATCACACAAATTATTGATCAATATCTTCTCGATAAATCAGTTGATATCGAGAATCTAACAGGGCTTATTATTGGTATGCCTGGGCTTATCAACGCTGAGGAGGGTACAAACGAGACATTTTTGCATGATGACAATCAATCGATCACTAATTATTTTGAACGCATATATAAAAAACCGGTCTTCATACTGAACGACGTCAAAGGTGCAGCTTATGCTGAATTGAAGTTTGGATTGGCAAAAAACACGAAAAATAGCCTCATTATCCTCATGGATTGGGGGATAGGTTTAGGAATCGTGTCCAATGGGGAAGTCTATCTGGGTCGTGATGGCTACTCTGGCGAAGTAGGACACATGCCCTTTATCGACAACGGTGAGCTTTGCTACTGTGGCAAAAGAGGCTGCCTAGAAACCGTGGCCTCTGGAATAGCTTTGGTCAACAATGCTAAACAGGAAATCCAAAAAGGGGAGCTAACTAAACTAAATGAGTTGCGGGCAGAAGAATTGCAACATTTAACGCCGACACATATTATTGAAGCGGCAAACAAAGGCGATCAATTTGCAATAAATCAGATCTCAAAACTAGGCACGAATCTGGGGAAAGCATTTGCATCCTTAATACAGCTACTCAACCCCGAATTGATCGTGTTGGGTGGAAAAATTGCGAAAGCAAATGAATTGATCACCATTCCGATACAGCAGGCCATAAATTCCTATACCATGGCCATATTGAAGGAACATTGTGACATAAAAGTGTCAAGTCTAAATCTCGACAGCAATACCGTGGGTCTGACAAATTATTTTATCACAAAGTATCTGTCAGTGGAATTGCTTCGGAAATCCAAAATCTAAAACTGCCCTGTACTCAACAAGACAAGAGTACAGGCTCTTTCTGTCTTAATGCCATGTTCCATAGCGAGTTGTTCTAATTCAGCATTCTCCGCACCAGGATTAAATATAATTCTCTTTGGCTTTGTCGCTAATATGTAATCGTAATATTCCTTCTGATTAGGTTCACTGAGATACATCGTCACGGTATCAATATCGGGGTATACCTCAGCTTTCTTTTCAATGGGAACTCCAGCTGCTTCACCACCGCTCAAGCCAATATTGACAATATCATGTCCGTGCTTATGTAGCATATTGGCAGCTTTATTTGAATAACGAGAAGGATTGGCACTTGCACCCAAAATCAATGTTTTTTTCATCTTTTTATTCCTTTTATATCCATCTTTCGCCCGTCCATTACCGGCATTTATTTTATCACCTTCGCCCTATTTTAATTAGAGGACAAAGGCGACAAAGGTTTTTCAAAAGTAGTATCGTTCAGAAACTACTCATCAATGATAAAATCACCATGGTTGCTATACGCATTTTTACGTAACACTGGCATTCCCATGATTTTATAGAGCTCGTCCAGCTTGACCAAGCTTCCGTTTGTCATATTAGAAAGTAAAACAATAACAATGTTTCTCTTTAAATCTCTCACATAGATATGTCTAAAACCGTGCCACCAACCGGTATGGTATACGATGTGATCGTTGCCATGCTCAAATGTACGCCAGCCGTAGCCATAGCTAAAAATTCCTTTTTTCGCATCAGGATATCCCCGATATGCCGAATCCAATGTGGACTGTTTTAACAATCGTCCATCTCTTAGAGCCAGATCAAAACGATAAAGGTCACGCACAGTACTATAAATCCCTTTGTCACCAAGTGGCCCATCCTGAAAATTTTGTACGACCGATCTTCGCCATACTTTATCATGCCCAATGACGTTAGTTGGAATTTTATCATAGACTGCCTTGGAGAGTGCAACTGTGTTTGTCATCCCCGCAACATTGAATACACTATCTTTCATATAAGTAGCGTAATCTTGTTTTGAGATCTTTTCAATAATGGCTCCTAGAACCATAAAGTTTGAGTTATTGTAAAAGAAACGACCTCCCGGCGCACCATAGCGATTAGGCTTAAATTCGGTCAGCATTTTCATCACATCCTGATTTGTCATTCCTTTCTTACGATCCGGCCAATGTGCTTCCGAAAAATAAACGTAATTGGGCAATCCCGAACGGTGTGTCAACAACATTTTTATTGTAATACCAGGGTAAGGAAAATTCGGATAGAAGTCATTGATCGTTTGATCAAGGCGTAGCTTTCCTGCCTCCACTAGCTTTAAGATTCCGACAGCAGTAAGCGGTTTAGAAACCGAAGCCAGCTCAAATTTGTCGTCAATTTTCAGGCTATCCCGTTTTAAGTAATTAGCCCATCCAAATGTATTCTGATATAAGATTTTCCCGTCTTTGGCAACAAGAACATTTCCATTGAATGCAGCTTTTGAATGAAGGTTTTTCATAAAAGCATCGATTTTCGGGTCTGCATTATTTGGATTATAGACGAGTCTTGTGCTATCTATTTTCGCCTGCGCTACTGCTGCTTCCTTCTGTTTTTTCTCTTTTGAACTACAGGCCACTGTAGATGCCAACAAAAGAGCGACCATTCCCTTTAAAAAAAATAATTTCACTATACTAAGTCTCCCGGATTTTTGTGTTTCTGTATTGTATATCAATAAATATCTCCTATTTCCATTGTCTTAAATAACAACAAATTATTGAAGCTCGTAATAGAAGGATCAGCATACTGATAATAATGCTAAAATGAAGATTTTAGTATAAAAAAACGAATTTTTTCCTCATAATAATTGTTATTTATCGTATATGTTACCTTTTCTACCCTTTATGTTGGTTTTCCTGGACGCCACACCAGGCCTGCATACGTCAAACTAACAGATATTGACTGGGCCAACTTTTTCAACCTCATGAACTCAAAGAATTAAAGACACAAAAAAAGCCACTTTATTGCTAAAGTGGCTTTTGATTTTCCTATAAAGGATTATGCTAATAATCTTACTGGATTTTCAACCAGAGATTTTAAAGTCTGTAAAAATGCAGCACCAGTTGCGCCATCCACCACACGGTGATCACAGCCCAATGTTACTTTCATTACATTACCCGGTACCACAGCACCATTTTTAACTACAGGAACTGCTTGAATAGCTCCTACCGAAAGGATAGCTCCATCCGGAGAGTTGATAATGGATGTAAATTCGTCAATTCCGAACATACCTAAGTTAGATACTGTAAATGTAGATCCTTCCCAATCTGCAGGTTGTAATTTTTTAGCTTTCGCTTTTTGAGCGAAATCTTTCACCTCTGCAGAGATGTGTGATAAAGATTTACCATCTGCAAAACGTACAACAGGAACTAATAAACCATCCTCAACAGCCATTGCAACACCGATGTTAGTATGCTCATTGAAACGGATTTTATCACCTTGCCAAGAAGAGTTTACTGCAGGGTGCTTCTTCAAAGCAACAGCGACAGCTTTTACAACGATATCATTGAAAGAAACTTTTACCGGAGCAACCTCATTGATTTGAGCACGTGCAGCCATAGCATTGTCCATGTCAATAGATACAGTCAAGTAGAAGTGTGGAGCTGTAAACAATGACTCTGCTAGACGACGCGCAATAGTTTTACGCATTTGGTTAACTGGTTTTTCAGTATAACGTTCTTCACCAACAAATGTAGGTAATGTAATTGCTTTGGTTTCTGTTGCAGCAGCGGCAGCTTTCGTCTCCGCAGGTTGTGCAGCAGCAGGAACAAATGATTCAACGTCTTTCTTCACAATACGGCCGCCATCAGCAGAACCTTTGATATCACTTAAGTTGATCCCTTTTTCTTGTGCAATTTTACGCGCCAAAGGAGATGCTTTCACACGAGAATCATCGTTGCCAGCAGCTACAGGAGCCGCAGTTGCAGCAACAGCAGCTTCAGCTTTAGGAGCCTCAGCAGTTTCGGTCTTTGCAGGTGCAGATTTTTGATTTAGCAAAGGTGTGATGTCAGTTCCGGCAGGACCGACGATCGCGATGATATCGTTAACCTTCGCTGCTTGTCCAGCTTCAAGACCAACGTATAACAATGTACCGTCAGCATAAGCTGTAACTTCCATTGTCGCTTTATCGGTCTCTACATCAGCAATAGCATCGTCAGATTTAATCGTATCACCAACTTTGAAGTTCCATTGTGCAATGACACCCTCTTTCATGGTATCACTCAACAAAGGCATAGTAATCACTGTACATCCCAATTCTTCAGGAGTTACAGTACTAGCCGAAGATTCTGGACCAGAAACTTCTTCTGCTTTTTTTTCTTCAGTTTTCTCTGGTGCTTTTTCAGCAGCAGGAGCGTCACCACTCAACAATGCTTGAAAATCTTCACCCGGCTCACCCAAAACAGCAATAACAGCATCAATAGCCACTGCTTCGCCTTCTTTAGGACCAATATATAAAAGAGTTCCTTCTTGGTAAGACTCAAAGTCCATTGTAGCTTTATCTGTTTCAATTTCAGCTACCAAATCACCAGAATTTACTTTATCACCAACTTTTTTGTGCCACTTTGCGATGACCCCTTCGGTCATTGTATCGCTCATTTTGGGCATTCTTACTACTTCAGCCATTCTTTATTATATTATCAAGTTAAAGAGTATTAATCTAAAATAAATGGATAGTCTTGTTGTACATATACATCTTTGTACAATTCATCTGCAGTTGGATAAGGAGACTCCTCTGCAAACTTCACCGACTCCTCAACTACTTTTTTCACATCAGCCTCAACTTCTGCAAACCAAGCATCATCCGCATAGTTATTTTCTAAAATAGCATGTTTAGTTGACAACAATGGATCGCGGTCTTTATATGCTTCTAGTTCTTCTTTAGTACGGTATTTAGCTGGGTCAGACATCGAGTGTCCTTTGTAACGGTAAGTACGAATTTCAAGGAATGTTGGCCCCTCTCCCGCACGTGCACGTTGAACAGCTTCGTCCATTGCATTATGTACAGCAACCACATCCATTCCGTCAACTGGAGCAGAAGGCATATCAAAACCTAAGCCCATTTTGTAGATATCTTGCATGTTGGTTGTACGTTGTACAGAAGTACCCATTGCATAACCGTTGTTTTCACATACAAAAATAACAGGAAGCTTCCACAACATCGCCATGTTAAGGGTCTCATTGAATGCACCTTGACGAACAGCTCCATCTCCCATATAACAGATGTTTACATTATCTGTACCAAGATATTTTTCAGCAAATGCGATACCAGCACCTAAAGGAATTTGACCACCAACAATACCATGGCCACCCATGAATTTATGTTCTTTGGAGAAGAAGTGCATAGAGCCTCCTTTACCTTTTGAACAACCAGTGATCTTTCCATATAATTCAGCCATACAAGCATTTGCAGAAACGCCTTTAGCCAAAGCGTGGGCGTGATCACGATAAGCAGTGATTAAAGAATCCTCAGGTTTGATAACCGACATCGTTCCAGCGACAACTGCCTCTTGTCCTATGTACAAGTGACAGAAACCACGAATCTTTTGCTGTCCGTAAAGTTGACCTGCTTTTTCTTCAAACTTACGCATAAGTAACATCGACTTATACCACTCCAAATATGTCTCTTTTGTTATAGGTGTTGAACTCATTTCAAAGTTTTGATTTTCTTACTATTCTAGACTACAAATCTAATAATTTTGGACGAATTTCCTTGTCCAAAAATCAATTTTATTTACACTTTAAGACACTTCTAAGACATTTGATTTAAAGTATATAGCATTTGTTTACAAATAAATGAACGGCACAATCAAATAAATCAAAAACTTATGAAAATAAAAAAGCCAAAGGACTTAATAATCATTTGGCTTAATCTATTTTATACAAACTGTTTGTTATCGAAGTTTTTGGACCAACTCACTTTCAGTCACCTTTATCTGTTCGCCACTTTCCATGTCCTTTAAAGATAATTGTCCCGATGATGCCTCTTCTTCCCCCACTAACAATACATAAGGAATCCCTTTACCATCCGCATACCCCATCTGCTTTTTCAACTTTACAGGAGAAGCATAGAGTTCGGAAGCGATATTTTCCTTCCGGAGCTTATTCAGTAAACTTAGGGTATACCCTTCCAGTTGTTTATCAAAATTTATAATCAGGAGTTTGGTAGAATCTGCTTTACCCACAGGGAACAGATTTAACTCTTCTAAGACATCATAAATACGGTCGGCACCAAAAGAGACACCAACACCAGTCAATCCCTTCAGGCCAAACATACCTGTAAGGTCATCATAGCGGCCGCCGCCACCGATACTTCCCATGGCAACTTCATTTGTCTTAACCTCAAAAATACAACCCGTATAATAATTAAGGCCACGAGCCAAGGTAATATCAAGATCAATGATCTGCTTCAGTAATTTTTCATCTGCACCTAACTTAGACACATAATCAAATACCTCTTCGATCTCGGCAATACCATTTAAACCAACAGCAGAAGTTGATAAAATTGTTTTTAGTGCAGCGAGTTTTACATCATTGGATCCCTCTAATAAAATGATAGGTTTCAAAATAGCAAGATCTGCTTCCGTAAAACCTCTTTCCAATAACTCTTTGTTGACACCTTCCAACCCGATTTTATCCAATTTATCGATCGCGACAGTCATATCCACAATCAACTCCGGCTTTCCGATAATTTCAGCAATACCGGAAAGAATTTTGCGGTTGTTGATTTTAATATTAAAATCTTTCAGTCCAAAGCGCTCGAAAGCCTCTTGATAAATCAGGATAAATTCAGCTTCATTCAGCAAACTAGTTGAACCCACCACATCAACATCACATTGGTAAAATTCTCGGTAACGGCCTCTTTGCGGTTTATCAGCCCGCCAAACCGGCTGTACCTGAAAACGCTTAAATGGTAAGGAGATCTCATTTTGGTGCATCACAACGTAACGTGCGAAGGGCACCGTAAGATCATATCTTAAGGCTTTATTGGAAATTAAAGGAATAAGTTCATTCAAGGCCCTTTCTTGCAACAAATTATCTGGGGCTTTGTCCAAATAATCTCCTGATTTAAGGATCTTAAAGATCAATTTATCACCCTCGTCCCCGTATTTACCAGTAAGAGTTGTTAAATTTTCAAATGAAGGGGTCTGTATTTCATTATAGCCATATTTTCTGAATACCGTTTTCAGTGTATCGAAAATATAATTGCGTTTGATCATTTCGGAAGGCGAAAAATCACGCGTTCCTTTTGCCAAAGAAGGTTTTACTACTGCCATATTTGGCAAAGTTAATAAAATCCTTTATTCTACTTCCAGAATTTTAAGGAATTCACAGGCTTTTTCGGCTGCGGATTTCTCTGCAGACTTTTTATTGAAATCACGTCCTAGCCCACATACGACACCATCAACGACCGCTTCAATACTAAACATTTTTGAGGACTCCCCTTCCGGATTGTCTGTTTGTTGAAATACGATCTCTTTGCCTGTATGCTGACACCATTCAATCAACCGGCTTTTGAAGTTTGTTTCAGTCTGTTCTAGAAGATGAATATCAACGTGTGGTTTGATGATTCGGTTAAGCAAAAAGCTCTTTGTAAAAACATAGCCCTTATCGAGATAAACGGCTCCTATCAATGCTTCAAATGCATCGCCTAATAACGATCCCTGTTTATTGGGAAAACTGATCATTCGTGCATCAAACTGAATAAGTTCATTAAACCCCAACTTTCTGGAAAGCTGGTTTAGGTTTGCTCTACTGACAATTTTTGAACGCATTTCTGTCAGGAACCCTTCATCTTTATAAGGATATTTCTTAAATAACAATTCGGCCACAACCGAGCCCAAAACAGCATCACCTAAGAATTCTAAACGTTCGTTGCTATTTTTTGCTCCCTCTTTGATGGTAACGGCGACAGACTTATGTCTAAACGCCATCTTGTACAGATGTACATTTCCAGGAACAAATCCAAGCAGGTTTTTTAGTTTTCTAACGTATTCCCGATCTGGCGAAAAATATAATTTATATATCCTTGCAAAAGGCATCTCTTCTAAAAATAAGGCGACAAGTCCTAGTTAAAGAACCTGTCGCTAGCTCATATTATCAAACCATGTTTGAAGGATCAAACATTAAGCTTTATATTTTTTCACAATAACGGTAGCATTATGACCACCGAAACCAAATGTGTTGCTCAACGCAGCATTAACAGTACGTTTTTGCGCTTTGTTGAATGTAAAATTCAAGTTATTATCAATTTCCGGATCGTCTGTAAAGTGATTGATTGTCGGAGGGACAATATCATTTTGAACAGCAAGTATTGAAGCAATTGCTTCAATTGCACCTGCGGCACCCAAAAGGTGTCCAGTCATTGATTTTGTTGAACTGATATTCAATTTATAAGCATGGTCGCCAAATAAATCAACAATGGCTTTAGTTTCACTAATATCACCAACTGGTGTAGAAGTTCCATGAACATTGATATAATCAATATCTGAGAAATTCAAGCCCGCATCATTAACAGCCATTGTCATGGCCAATTTTGCGCCCAAACCTTCAGGATGTGATGCCGTGATATGATGTGCATCAGCACTCATGCCACCACCAGCAATCTCTGCATAGATTTTTGCTCCACGTGCCAAAGCATGTTCCAAACTTTCCAAAATCAAAGCACCCGAACCTTCACCTGAAACAAAACCATCTCTGTCTTTATCAAAAGGACGCGAGGCTGTTTTAGGATCATCGTTTCTGGTCGACAAAGCATGCATAGCGTTGAACCCACCGATTCCGGCTTCATTGACTGTCGCCTCCGATCCACCTGTAACAATCACATCTGCCTTACCCATACGAATATAGTTAAAAGCATCTATCATTGCATTGGTAGCTGACGCACAAGCCGATACCGCGGAAAAGTTAGGACCACGAAGACCATGACGCATTGAAATATGTCCTGGAGCAATATCAACGAGCATCTTAGGAATAAAGAAAGGATTGAAACGAGGCGTTCCATCTCCCTTTGCAAAATTTGCAACTTCTTCAGTGAAGGTTGTTAAACCTCCGATTCCCGAACCCCAAATTACTCCGATACGATTTGTATCTAATTTTTCAAAATCTAAGCCAGCATCTTTGATTGCCTCATCCGTTGACGCAATTGCATACTGTACAAAAGGATCGACTTTACGAGCTTCCTTACGATCCATAAATTCATGCGGATCAAACCCCTTTACCTCACACGCAAACTGAGTCTTGAATTTTGACGCATCAAAATGCGTAATAGGAGCAGCTCCGCTTACACCATTTATTAACCCTTCCCAGTAAGCTGAGACGGTATTACCAATTGGTGTAAGGGCGCCTAATCCTGTTACTACTACTCTTTTAAGCTCCATTTATTACGATTAGCCTAATTAAATTAGTTAGTTAACGTTTTTTTCTAAATAAGCGATTGCTTGACCAACAGTACCAATAGTCTCTGCTTGATCATCAGGAATAGCAACGTTGAATTCTTTTTCAAACTCCATGATCAACTCAACAGTGTCAAGTGAATCAGCACCTAAATCATTAGTGAATGAAGCTTCTGGTGTTACTTCGTTTTCGTCAACACCTAATTTTTCAACGATAATTGCTTTTACTCTTGAAGCGATATCTGACATGATTTTATAGTTTAATTGTTTAATAAATCTGTGCAAAGAAAAATAAATTTCATCAAAATTCAAACATAAATTGATATTTAGATGAAAGTCACCATGTTAGGCGACCGAACTTATTCGCGTCTTATACTAGCTAAGCCACTCTATATTAACTTAGTTCAAGTATAACAAAAAATATTTTGTATTCCAAACGCTCAGCTAATTAACTCAAATTTTACACAAAAAGTATATTCCGACCTTAAAATTATTAGTACCTTCGTTAGCAGACGAACATATATTTAAGCATTAAAGTGGTCAATAAGTTAGTAGCAAGATTAGATATGGACATGGACGAAGAGTTGGATTTCACCCTGCTCGCCATCACCTGTTCCTTGAAAGATTACCGACTCTGCCATTTCATCAATAAAGAGACTCATCTGAATTTTTCTAGAGGAAAAGAAAGCAAATATGACCATGATGGTCGACAAAAAAACAAGTCCGAAGAAGAACTTGAATATCACATTATCTTTGATCCAAAGAAAAAAATAAGCTATCACTTCACTGCTTTTCATTATCTTATCCCCGATGCAGACACAGAATATTTCCTGATCAACAATAAAAGCATCGAAGGAACTTATTTAATTCCCGAAAATCCACACTTCGATTTTTTTATCATCATCAAAAACTACATCTGCGAAGATGACGTGGAGCATATTATCAAAAGAATCAGCAAATTACCCGAAGTCGTCATTGCAAAAGAAATATCACCAAAAATATTGAAATCTAAAGAAAATCTCATATTTTAGCAAACTGTAGGTTAGTGTAGCAAATACACCACAGTTTAGATCTAAATTAATTCGATTTAGTTTTGACAAACACAACAATATAGCGTGCTATTTGTTGTGATTAATGAAGAACATTTAAAATACAAAATAACAGATGGAAAAAGTTCAAAAAAGGACTAAAATTGTCGCAACATTAGGCCCTGCCTCGGCAGACAAACAAGTTTTGACCAACATGATTGCTAAAGGGGTTGATGTGTGTCGGTTGAATTTCTCTCATGGCAGCCAGGCAGATCACCTTAAGGTAATCGAAACTATAAATGCAATAAATAATGAAACAGGATTCAATGTTGCCATCTTAGCAGATTTACAAGGTCCAAAAATCAGGATCGGAAAAATGAAAGAAGGTGGTGCTATCCTCGTAAATGGTTCAAAAGTAGAAATTACAACACACGAACTGATCGGCGACGAAAACAGAATCTACATTACATACGAAAACTTTCCAAACGATGTTGAAGCCAACGAAATCATTTTACTTGACGACGGAAAACTTCAACTTCGTGTTTTAGAGACAAACCATAAAGATACCGTAACCTGTGAAGTAGTACACGGTGGAGTCCTTACTTCGCGTAAAGGCGTTAATTTACCAAACACCAAAGTATCTATCCCTTCATTGACTGAAGAAGATTTAGACAACTTGAACTTCGCATTGGATCACGGTGCTGACTGGATCGCGATGTCATTTGTTCGTTCGGCAGATGATATTGCACAATGTAAAGAAATCATTGCTGCAAAAGGAAGCCATGCACGTGTGATCGCAAAAGTTGAAAAACCAGAAGCGATTGAAAATATTGATGCAATCATCGAAGCGACGGATGCCGTTATGGTTGCCCGTGGAGACCTGGGAGTTGAACTTCCAATGGAAGAAGTTCCAGGACTTCAAAAGATCATCGTACAAAAATGTAGAGATCTTTCAAAACCTGTTATCATTGCAACACAGATGCTGGAAAGCATGATCACAACACCTCGCCCTACACGTGCTGAAGTAAATGACGTAGCTAACTCAGTATTAGATGGAGCAGATGCCGTAATGCTAAGTGGAGAGACTTCTGTCGGCGAATTTCCAGAAATCGTTATCGAAACAATGAGCAAAATTATTATCCACGTGGAACAAACTTCTTATCCTTATTATAATGAGAAAGTTAGTGAAATCCACGATGGAACGCTTATTCCGGATGCTATTTGCGCTTCATCAGTATATTTGGCACAAAAAACGGATGCCTCAGCAATCGCGGTATTAACCTCTTCGGGCGCTACAGCGTTTGAAATTGCAAGTTATAGACCGAATGTAGATATCTTAGTTTTCACAGGAACACAAAAACTTTTGAAACAATTAAGCCTACTTTGGGGTGTAAAAACCTTTATCTATGACAAGTTCGAAAGCACGGATGGATCTATCCATGATGTCAACAAGTTTATTGTAAAAAATAACTACGTTAAACCAGGCTCAATTATCATCAACACGGCTTCGACTCCGTTAATTGAAAAAGGTAAAACAAATACTATCCGCGTTTCTCAGTTATAGGAAACATAGGATTAAGCAAAAAAAATAGCGTTCTAAATAGAACGCTATTTTTTTTGCTTCTTTGGATATAGGGAGTCTATTTTTAATTTGAAGTCCTTCACCTTCAGTGAATCTTCCAATAGCCTAAATTGAGGGTTATCTGTTTTTTCACTTCCTTTAGGCATCTTTTCTGTTCCCGGCATAGGAGCTAGACCGTCCATGCGCTTTAACTTTTTAACAGGCATACGATACTTTCCATCTGCCGAATCCAATTTAAGAATAGGCATTTTTGATTCTCTTTCCTCAATTAAAGGAATCTGTGGTTTTACCTTAGCCTGTCCCAAAGCGACGGTTCCGAACGAAGCCAATGTCAGTAATAATACGTAACATTTCATCTATATATCGTTATTTAATAGTATCTAAATGCATATAAGTATAAGCAAACGTAAACACTCCGCTTATTCATTCCTGGTTATTTTAAATCGCATTCAACAATATAGCTCACATTTACTCATGAATTCACTAGCTAGTTCATTCATCAGTCAAGTTCCACGGCATCAATTAAAAATCGACTACTATGGCCAAATTCACGGCATACCTCATCACTATGCACTAATTTACGAACAACAACACCTATATTTAAACAGATTGCTGTTAAACATTGTTAAAACGGCTTCAAAACACATCAGCATCTTTATATTTGTAACAATTTAAGAAAATGAGCTATTGCACCCTTATGACTCTTAGAATGGCAGAAGGCATGCAGGCACAAATGGTAAACAACAAACTGAGTGCTATAAACTTTGTGATACAATCAAAACACATTTATTTAATATCCTATTCTTATGAAGAAAAATAGCATTGTATTAATCATTGGACTCATGTCACTAGCCCTAATCGGTGTATTGGCAATGCAATTCTATTTTCTGAGAGATTCTTATCGTCAAAAGTCCCAACTATTTGACGAGTCTGTCAATGCTGCAATTACAGCAGTTGCCGGAAAGCTCGAACGACGGGAAGTTGTTGACTTCGCTAAAGTTCAGCAAGAGCGTAATATCGAAAAATCCAAACAAGAACAAGCGAAACAACGCCTTTTGGCCGAGCAACTCGAAATTCAATACAGAATTGAAGAATTGAAGAACAAACAGCATACTGTTTTCTCCAACTTCAAGGAGCAAGAAGACCAACTACGCGCTTTGTACCCTAATGTAATTGAAATCAAAAATTCATTTTACGAGACATACATTAAAAGACCAGAGTACCAGAAATACATCAAATTTTCTGTTTCAAATGAACTTACCGACGACAATCTGGTACAGGCTTTTATCATGTTAAATGCCTCAAAGGTAGATGATCAGATTAGTGGAAAAGACGACAGCACACGGTTTGTTATCCCCTTGATGGATCCACTGGTCAATCAACAAACGAAATTCCGAGTGGCGACCCTCCCACCAAGAGAGAACGCCAAGCTTACCAAAACCATCTCTGATCTAGAAAAAAGATTGGACGTCCTTAACCGGAAGAACTCGTGGAGCGGTTTCAATGTATACGATTCAGTGGCCATGCTGGGAGGTAAAAAAGCAGATTACATTGAAGATGTCGCTATCGGGATGGAATTGGCTAAACGGCCGTTAAAAGACCGGTTGAACGTCATCATCGTGCAAGAACTGATCAAAGATGAGTTGGCCCAACGCGACATTAAAGCGCCTTTTAACATTGAAATATGGAGTACCAACAATATATTACTCAATAATATTCTAAACGAAGCAACCTTAAATACCCCGACAAACACAACAAAATACTCTACCGCTCTTTTTAAAGGTGATATAGGCGCTGCACCGGGAAAATTAACGATTTACTTCCCTAATAAAAAGGCAATAATCGCAGATAATATGGGCTATTTGCTGCTACCTATGCTGGCATTGCTTTTCTTATTGGTAGGTTGTTTTGCCTATACCCTGATTATCATCTTCAGACAAAAGAAAGTTTCGGAGATGAAAACAGATTTCATCAACAACATGACCCATGAGTTTAAAACGCCCGTTGCAACAATCATGATTGCCAGTGAATCGCTAAAAGATCCTGATATCAATGCGGACCATAAACGCGTTCAAAAATTGGCCAATATCATCTATGATGAAAATGTTAGGCTTGGGAATCATATTGAGCGGGTACTCGACTTAGCAAGACTAGAAAAAGAAACCCTAAAACTCGATCAGGTAGAGGTACACATCAATGATCTGGTTTCTGCCGTAACAGACAGCATGCAACTACGTATGCAAAATATTGGCGGGAAATTCAGTATAGACCTTGCCGCTACCAAGGATATTGTTATCGGTGATGAACTGCATTTTTCGAATGTATTTTACAATCTACTCGACAATGCAATCAAGTACAGTAAAGGTGATTTGCATGTCAATATTAATTCAAAAAATGTCGGCGATACCATAGTCGTTACCATAGCTGACAACGGTATTGGTATGAGCCGTGATCACCTTCAAAAGATTTTCGATCAGTTTTACCGTATCCCTACGGGGAATGTTCACAATGTCAAAGGATTTGGCCTTGGCTTAAGTTATGTACAGGACATCCTCAGAAGGCTGAACGGAAAAATTACAGTTAGAAGTGAAAAAGATAAGGGCACGACCTTTGAAGTAATTTTGCCTATTAAAAAATAAGACGTTCCTTTTTTGTATATTTCCTCTGTATAGCAACCGCAACGGTCGAGGAAAGCCGGCCTTAAGGGCTTATCAAGATCAAGGAACATAAGTGAAAATTAATATATTCATTATGCAAAAGATATTATTAGCAGAAGATGATCCTAATTTGGGGGATCTTTTAAAAGACTATCTCGAATTAAAGGGAAAATTTGACGTCACATTGTGTACCGATGGCGATGAAGCAATTTCTCAATTCAAAAAAAACAATTATGACCTCTGCATTTTCGATGTCATGATGCCCAAAAAGGACGGCTTTACAGTTGGACGTGAGATCAGAAAAACAAATAATACAGTTCCCATTATCTTTGCCACTGCAAAAGGCATGATGGAAGATAAAACCGAAGCCTTTGAACTTGGAGGTGATGATTATATCACCAAGCCTTTTCGAGTGGAGGAACTATTGCTCCGCATCAATGCATTGCTGAAACGCAGTGTTCGGGATAAGGAGGAGGAAGTAGTAGCTGATAAATTTGAAATAGGTGATTATTTCTTCGATTACACAAGTCAGCAGATCTCCTACAAGGGACAGATGCAAAAACTATCGACGAAAGAAGCTGAACTACTTCGCCTACTTTGTTTAAAGAAAAATGATGTTCTGACTCGAGAAGAAGCCCTATTAAAAATATGGCATGATGACAACTACTTTACAGGTAGAAGCATGGATGTATTTCTCAGCAAGCTTCGTAAATATCTAAAAGAAGATAGTAAAGTTGAAATTGTCAATGTGCACGGAAAAGGTTACAAACTTTTGGTGAGCTAAAAAAAAGGGGGAATGCGGAATATGAGCATTCCCCCTTTTTTTGCCTTGCAAGGCGTAGATCCATTGGATAAAATAATTTATGGATGAAAAGAAGAGAACAAAACAATTTCATCCTTAGGAGAATATAAAAAATAGACGCACTTTTATAAAAAATTTGCATTTCAAAAAGAAATGTTCTAACTTAGCGTCGCTTATAGAGAAAGGCAGAGGGAATAGACCCGATGAAGCCTTAGCAACCTGTCCCTTGACAAGGTGCTAAATTCTACCCTACTTGATATGGGAATGATAAGCCGAAGTCACCGAATTCTAGTGTGTCCTTCTCTCTCTAGCAAGAAATATAGTTGAAAAAGAAATATTAAAACATTCATTATGTTATTGACTAACAATTTAGGTTACCCTCGTGTGGGCGCGTTTCGCGAATTGAAAAAAGCCAATGAGGCCTATTGGGCTAAAAAGTCTTCCGTTGAGGAATTATTGGACACAGCAAAAAAAATTCGTGAAGGCAATTGGAAAACACAAAAAGATGCTGGAATAGATTTGATTCCTTCCAACGATTTCTCTTTTTACGATCAAGTATTGGATTTAACTCTTACTGTTGGCGCAATTCCTGCTCGTTACCATTCTTTATTGAATAAAGTAGACAACAATTACAGTTTAGATCTATATTTTGCAATGGCTCGTGGTTTCCAACAAGAAGGAATCGATGTGACTGCAATGGAAATGACCAAGTGGTTGGACACAAATTACCACTACATGGTGCCAGAATTCACAAAGGATCAGGAATTCAAATTGACTTCTGAAAAATTCTTAAATGAATATAACGAGGCAAAATCATTAGGTATCGAAACTAAGCCAGTTTTACTAGGCCCAATTACTTACCTTTTGATCGGTAAAGAAAAAGAAGCTGGTTTTGACCGTATCGATTTATTAGATAAACTTGTTCCAGTATATGAACAAATTTTATCAAAATTAGCTGCGGCTGGCGCACAATATGTTCAGATCGATGAGCCTTTCTTGGCACTGGATTTAGATCCTAAAGTAAAAGCTTTGTATCAACCTACTTTCGAGAAGTTAGCTGCTGCAGCCAAAAACATCAAATTGATCGCTACAACTTACTTTGAAGCATTAAAAGACAACGAAGATATCGCAGTTAACTTGCCTATCCATGCGTTACATTTAGATCTTGTACGTGGCGAAAACCAATTGGATACGGTATTAGCTAAAGTTCCTGCTTCATTGACGTTATCTTTAGGTATTGTTGAAGGCCGTAACATCTGGAAAAATGATTACGAAAAATCATTGGTTAAAATCAAACAAGCTGTTAACGCATTAGGAAAAGACCGCGTATGGGTAGCTCCATCTTCATCTCTGTTGCACGTTCCTTTTGATTTGGACAATGAGCACAACGAACAGTCATTACCTGCTGAAGTGAAAAACTGGTTAGCATTTGCAAAACAAAAATTAGCTGAAGTAAAAGACTTAGCAGTATTGGCTGAAGGTGAAGTTGATGCTGAAACAGCAAAACGTTTTGAAGCAAACAAAGCTGCAGCCGAAAGCCGCCGCACTTCTCCTTTGATTCACAAACCAGAGGTTAAAACACGTACAAGCAATATCACTGATGACGATGCAAAACGTACTTCTGTATTTGCTGACCGTAAAGCAGCGCAACAAGCGAAATTCAACTTGCCAGCATTCCCGACAACAACTATTGGTTCATTCCCACAGACAAAAGATGTTCGTAAATGGAGAGCGGATTTGAAAAAGGGTGCAATTACGCAAGCTGAATACGATAAAGCAATCGCAGAAGAAACTGAAAATACCATCCGTCTTCAAGAGCAATTGGACATTGACGTATTGGTACACGGTGAATTCGAACGTAATGACATGGTTGAATACTTCGGTGAGCAATTAGCCGGTTACGCTTTCACACAAAACGGTTGGGTTCAGTCTTACGGTTCACGTTGTGTTAAACCTCCAATTATCTATGGTGATGTTTACCGTCCAGAGGATATGACTGTACGCTGGTCTTCTTATGCACAATCATTGACAAACCGTCCGGTAAAAGGTATGTTGACTGGTCCTGTAACAATCTTACAATGGTCTTTCGTACGTAACGATCAACCGCGTTCAACAACGACCTATCAAATTGCATTGGCAATCTTAGATGAAGTACAGGCGTTGGAAAAAGCAGGTGTCAAAATCATCCAAATTGATGAGCCCGCTATCCGTGAAGGATTACCTTTGCGCAAAGCTGATCAAAAAGATTACTTAAACTGGGCAGTACGTGCTTTCCGTGTTTCTTCATCAAACGTGGAAGATGATACACAAATCCACACGCACATGTGTTACTCAGAATTCAATAATGTAATCGAAGATATCGCTGCGATGGATGCCGACGTTATCACGATCGAGACTTCACGTTCTCAAATGAAATTATTGAATGCTTTCGCTGGTGATTTTAAATATCCAAATGATATCGGTCCAGGTGTTTATGATATTCACTCACCACGTGTACCAAGCAAAGACGAAATGGTCGATCTATTGCGCAAAGCAAAAGCAGTAGTTCCAGCAGAACAACTTTGGGTTAACCCTGACTGTGGTTTGAAAACTCGTGCTTGGCCAGAAACCAAAGCGGCTTTAGAATCTATGGTAGAGGCAGCCAAAATCTTAAGAGCAGAATAATTCTTAAACTATATTGATAAAAGCCCTAGGTGAAATTTCACCTAGGGCTTCTTTATTGGAATAGACTTAGAGAAAAAGTATAGCATTGGGCAGATCATTTCTTTGTTTTCTTACGACCTTTCTTAATCCCCTGTTTTCCCTGAATGCGCTCTTCAATAGACTTCAAGCTAGAAGCTAAATCTTGGTCTACATTTTCGAGTTTTGCCATCTTTAAAGCTTTTAAGGCTTTTTTGTATCTTTTCGATTTCTCAAAGAGCAGTGCCTTTTTGATCCAAATCCCTGTCAAGGGCATTCCTGGCAACGTCAAGGCGAATTTGATTGTCTTTTTTGCTGCCTCATATTCCCCCATATCAATCAAAGTCTGAATGAAATAAGGGTATACTTCAAGTGCATGCACATTATGCACCAAAGCTTCCTGAAAATATTGCTTTGCCTGTGCATAATCAAACAGCTGTTCCGCATGAACCCTTCCCATTAAACACAAAGCCATTGTATTGGATTCATCGTATGACAAGGCATACGATAAAGATTCCAAAGTTTCCTCCAAATAAAAAGGATAGTTATCCAGTGCCTGAAGGACATATTTATTTACTGAATTCATAAAATTTTCTAAAACATTACATTAGTATCCAGCTTGTACAAATACCTCGAAAGTTGCTGGATTTATTCAAACTCCTAATAAGCTAAATGACATTGGCACAACAGCGTCTAGTATAGACACTTATTATTTAACCAATAATCAACAGTTATTGACTTAGCATATCAAGAAAGAAGACTAAGAAAGGGCTGTATTCCGAAGAATATTCCCGAGAATCTTCTCTGAGGACGAAGCGGGATTTTTCATTGTTACAAACATATTCTTCCGTTTTTAATTAACTATTCTATTAAGCTGCAAAGATCCAAAATATTTACCAAACTACCAAAACTTTTGATTACTAATCCGTTATATCTTCTAGCATGATATTGGCATATTATTGTCGCATCAATTTCGCTGAAATTCAACGACTATTTCCTCATATTTGGATTATGGAAAGTCAATCAGCGAATCAATTAATCAAACTATCAAGAAAACGTAAGGGATTAACGCAGCAGGAACTCGCCGATCAGGCGGGTGTATCCTTAAGAACAGTGCAACGCATAGAAAAAGGCACTGAAGAAATCAGTGGATTTAGTCTCAAACAAATCAGTCAAATTTTGGAAATACCTTTAGAACAACTCATTATGCCAAATGTAAATCAAATCAGTATTGACAACAATCAAACAGGAAGTATTAAAGCTTTATATTTAGCATCGCTCACCTTTCTGGTCAATCCATTATTAGGCTTACTGGTCCCAGCAATTATGGGCTATACGAAGCAAAACAAAGACGCCTTATACAGTAAGCACCTAAAAAGAATAATTGTAATACATGCTATTGGACTATTCTTTCTAGGAAGTTTTATAGGCTATATCATTATTGCAGATTTTTTTAAGATTTCGCTACCGTCTTTTTTAAACGATATCTTCAATAGCGCCTATTTTTTACTCATCCCAGTATGCTATTACATCGTGATTCTAACGTTTACTATTTCTAATTATGTCGCAATAAGGAAGGCCAAGCTCAGTTCCGCAAACTAAACCAATACAAATGAATCTGTTGCGATCAAAATCACAGCGGTTTCTTTTGAACGATCAATATCCAATCATTCTCCAGCAACAGATAGCCTGTTTCATAAATAAAGCTATAGGTCTGTCCCTTGTTATTGGAAAAAGTATGTGTATGGAACTTAAAATCAAATCCTAACCGCTTTAACTTTTCCCGTTGTATCTTGACCATACCCTCCCCACTCAACGCATCCAATAAAATACGGCGGTTTTTTCGTAGGATATTATTCACATTTCGGACCAAGTTTACTTGGTCACTGTTTAATTTATTATTATAGGCATTCCGACATGCGTCATCACAGAATCGCTTGTCAGAACGCCCATATATACTTTTGCCACACTCAAGGCAGGCTCTTTCGACAGAACTCATAACAGACATTTAAACGACAACAAACGGTTACAATCGACTATAGTCGAATACAAATGGTAAATAGACGACTATAACTTCCTTCCCTTTGCATCTTTGCTCAGGTCATTCAATAGTAATAATCAAATGACTGTCAACTAAAATAAGAATTATTAAAAACATTTAAAAATCAGACAAATGAGCACATTACGCAACAAAGTACAATTGGTTGGTCATCTAGGTAATGACCCATTAATCAAAACAACCGCCACAGGCACAAACTATTCCATCCTCCGTCTTGCCACAAACGACCTGTTCAAGAACAAAGCTGGGGAATGGGTCGAGGAGGTTCAATGGCATACGCTGGTAGTATGGGGAAATCAGAACAATACAATTGAAAAGAAATGCCAGCGTGGCACTAAACTTATGGTCGAAGGCAAACTTACTTATCGCAATTACGAAAATGCCGATGGCATAAAACAATATGTTACGGAAATTAAGGTGGATAGTTTTATGGTACTCTCAGGCCCTAGCGGAAACAAGGAAGACTGTCCTATTCCTCCAGATGAAAACGAAGATGATCTTCCCTTCTAAAATAGTCGAAAAAAGCAGGGTAGTTCAATGCACTCTGCTTTTTCTATCGTTATCAAATTATTTTACTAAACTAGCAGTCAATTCTCTGCCTAAGCTCTCCGCATATTCTTTCCACAGTTTTGCATCTTCGGGTGTAAATTTAGACACAGCTTCGTTTTCTTTAGTGGCCCACTGCTCCCGTTTTGAAGCAAGCTCCTTGAGTTTAGCAACATCGCCGCTTTTAGCAACGGAGACAAACTCCTTAATGTATTTTGTATAATCTTCCGCTAATTTTCGTGTCTCAGGAGAACTAAATTTAGGAATAGCAACTTCTCCTGCGGCATTCCCAACAATCGCTTTGATTGTATCTTTTTTTACGTCGACATGAACAGTCGTATCTTTTACTTCCACTTCTTTCGTATTGGAATTATTACAAGAAATAATCAAAAATCCAGCAATTGCTGCTAACAAGGTTACTTTTTTCATCTTTTCAAACTTATTGTTCATCAATAATGATTTATGAGTGTGTGCAAGAGATTTATTCGGACCGATTTTGCTTACTGCACCCGATTAAACTCGATCAAATTTACCGTACAATTTCCAGAAAAATTCTTTCTCACCCAAAGTGAAATCAACTTTTTTCCAAGCATTTAATAACAAACTGATCTCCTTGTCCTGTAAACTGTACTTTCCAATGAAGAATTCTTGGTCGGAAAAACACAGGCCAAACGCATTGTCCAGGGTATGTAAGCTCTGCACGTCAACCTCTTCAAAAAACAAAATGGATTGGGAGTTAGCAAAAAAATCATTGGGCACAGGAATAGCATCAGAATATTCAATAGCAATAAAACGATTTCTACTTTGCAAAGGGAATTCAATTACCGGGAGTTCGTCTAATTTTACAAAATGGGAACTCGCTTCAAAAAGAACATCCCGTTCCAAAAGAGGAATTTGCACAAACCTTTTACGCCCAATAACAGGGCTATTGGGCTGGAAGTAATCATTGAAATTAAGAATTTCATTGACGGATAGATTTTTCTCAATGAGATGTTGCACAGGAATGCCAAAATAATTTGCAATTTTAAGAACGATCTCAATTTTTGGCTCCGCGCGCATTTCTTCGTAAGACGAAATATTACCTCTAGTAAGATTAAAAACATCCCCAAATGCCTGCTGGCTCATACCTTTCACTTTTCTTAATTTCTTAATATTGTTTCCTACGTTACTCATTCTTAAAAAAAATTGAATTTTTATTGCAAAATATTTTTGCATTTTATTATCTTTATGCAAAGAATATGTGCAATATATAAAAAACTTGATTATGTACTTCTCAAAAATTGAAAATTATATCGCCAATATCGGTTATACTATTACCCATAAGGATACAAAAGAAGGAATCTTTGTCATCGAAAATGAAGATGACGGAATTCGCAACCTCATCGTAGGTATTGCACAGCCCATCCTAATTTTTGAGCAATATCTGTTTACGATCAGCAACGAGACCATGGATATGTTCAAATCACTATTAATAAAAAACAGGGATATCATACATGGAGGATTTGCATTAACAGAAGATGGTACCAAAGTCATATTTAGGTATACCTTACAAATACATAATCTCGATCAGAATGAATTTGATGCCGCCATCAATTCGCTGAGCCTTTTGATGAGTGAATATTATAATCAGTTAATAAGTTTTTCAAAATTATAGAATAATGAATATTTTTAAGAGAATTTTCAGAATCGGTCAGGCAGAGATCCACGCAGTCGTGGACAAAATGGAAGACCCTATCAAAATGACGGAGCAAGGTATCCGTGAAATGAAAGATGACCTAGAACAGTCGCTAGAAGCATATGCGAAAGTGAAAGCCTTAGCGATACGTACCCAAAAAAATGGTGAAAAGAAAAAAGAAGAAGCCAATGAATTTGAAAACAAAGCAGTTCTATTACTACAAAAAGCACAAAAGGGCGAGCTAACAGCAGAAAAGGCAGAAGGTCTAGCAAAAGAAGCACTTTTATTGAAAAAACAGTTGTTGATCGAAGCGGGAGAATTGGAGGAACAAGCGGTGATCCACCAAAGTTCGGCCGATGAGCTTCACAAAAATGTAGACATTCTCAAATTCAATATATCGAAATGGGAAAGTGAGCTATCCACCTTAAAAGCGCGTGTAAAAGTATCCAACGCTGCTAAAATGGTCAATAGACAGCTTGCGAATATCGATTCCAATAGTACGATTTCCATGTTAGAGCGTATGAAAGAGAAAGTCGAAGAAGACGAAGCTCTAGCCAAGGCCTATGGCGAGATCGCATTAGGCAACAAGAGTAAAGTTGATGAAATTAACGAGACAATAGGCGGATCTGACGCTGTTAACAACGAATTGGAAGAACTTAAAAGAAAATTAAATATTGATGAAAAGATTTGAGTATAAAACATTGAAAATCGAACCAAAGGGTTTCTGGGGTACAAAACTGGATCCCGAAAAAATCGATGAAATCTTAAATGACCTTGGAAATCAAGGCTGGGAATTAATAGCTATGCAAGATCTTGAGGTAAATGGCAACTCCTGGTCTTTCCATTACACATTCAAAAGAGAAAGAATTTAAACAGTAGCAATATGACAGAACTAATCAATATCTTATTTAATCCATTATCCAATGGAATCATGACAGTCTTGACAGGTATGTCTGTTGTATATTGGTTATTTATGTTTCTGATGGGTGACGGAGTCCATCTATTTGATGCAGATGCGGATATAGACCTCCACCCCACTCCTGATGTCACAGATGTAGATGGCTCGCATGATATCGCAACCGAAGGGGTTGACCATGCACACCATCATCATGCGGATACAGATGGTCATGGAGAACCGGGCTTCTTTGCGAAAGCAATGGACTACATCAATGTCGGTAAAGTCCCCATCATGCTTATTGTAACGCTGTTTAAATTTATAGGCTGGATAATTACCATTGTCTCTTCACTCTTTATCGACGTTGCTTCATGGGGAATAAAGTCTGTACTGATCCTAATCCCCGTTTTCATTGTCACATTTATTTTAATGCATTTTCTGACCAAACCCCTAGCTAAAATGTTCAAAAATATAGGTTACAACGGCGAAGAAAGTCATGATTTTCTTGGCCGTATGGGCAAGATGAGGGCTAGCATTGAAGGCAAGAAAATAGGTTCTGCGGAATTTATCATCCAACAGGATCCTATTCGCCTCAATGTTGTCAGTCACAATGGGGAAAAAATCAGCTATGGCGATGATGTTATTATTGTTGACGAATCCAAAGACAAAAAATATTACTATGTGACCAAAGAAATCACGATAGACAATATTTGAGAATTCAGAAGTAAAAAGCTTGCGAATCAAGAGTAAAAAGAAAAAGCTCAAAAATCCAAATATTAAAATCTAAATAAATACTAATCATATGCTATATCAACCTCTTTTATTTTTAAGTGGCTTAAACGGAATTATACTTCTAATTGTCGGGTTAGCTGTCTTTTTAATTTTTGCATTCTTTGTTGTATTGAGTGCATTCTATAAGAAAATTCCGCAAGGAAAAGCAATCGTCCGCACCGGTGTTGGCGGTACAAAAGTGGCATTCAACAAAGGAATGTATGTTGTGCCCGTATTTCACAAAATGGAGATCATGGACATCTCCATCAAAAAGATTGAAATCGCCCGTATGCAAGGTGAAGGTTTGATCTGTAAAGACAATATTCGTGCAGACATCAAAGTTGCGTTCTTCGTCCGTGTCAACAAAAGCGTGGATGATGTGATCAATGTTGCCCAAAATCTGGGCTGTGACCGTGCAAGTGAACCCGAGACATTAAAAAGTATTTTTGAATCTAAATTCTCAGAGGCCCTAAAAACAGTCGGAAAGAAATTTGATTTTATCGAATTATATGAAGCCCGTCGCGAATTCCGTGATGAAATTCTAGACATTATCGGAACAGATCTAAATGGCTATATATTGGACGATTGTGCAATCGATTACCTCGAACAGACCGATATCGAGCACCTTAATCCCAATAATATCTTAGACAGTGAGGGCATCAAAAAAATCACAGAGTTAACAGCCAAACAAAATATCAATGCTAACTTCATCCGTCGCGACGAAGAAAAATTAATCAAAAAACAAAATGTAGAAGCAAGGGAAGCTATTCTAGAATTAGACCGTCAGCTTGCCGAAAAAGAGGAAAAGCAAAAACGCGAGATTGACAACATCAAAGCACGTGAAGAAGCTGAAATTGCAAAGGTTCGCGAAGAGGAACGCCTGAAATATGAAAGTGTCCGGATTTCTACCGAAGAACAATTAGCGGTTCAGGAAGAGAATAAACTACGTCAGATTATCATTGCGGAGAAAAATAAACAACGTACGGATGCTGTAGAAGCAGAACGTGTAGAGAAAGATCGTGCGTTGGAACAAACCGAACGTGAACGTATTGTTACCCTGGCTCAGATTGACAAAGAACGTTCCATCGAGACCGAGAAGAAAAGTATTCAGGGGGTTATCAAAGAGCGTGTACAATTGGAGAAAGGCGTTATTGAAGAACAACAAGGCGTCCGAGACATCGAAGTATTCCGTGAAGTAGAGCGGAAGAAACAGGCGGGTGTTATTGCGGCATCGCAAGAAGCCGAAGAAAAATTAATTTCTACTGTTAAAGCTGCCGAAGCAGCAAAAATCGCCGCGGAACAGGAAGCAGAGAAAAAAGTCATCGATGCTGAGGCCGCTCGTAAAATTGCGGAGAAACGTGCGCAGGAATTGTTAATTGATGCTGAGGCGAAGAAAGAAGCTTCACTCAAAGAAGCCGAAAGCCGTAAGATTATTGCTGAAGCACAAGCTAAAGAAGAAGCAGCGCTCGGCTTATCCGAAGCCGAAGTTATGGTTGCAAAAGCCGAAGCCGAAGAAAAACAAGGTACGGTTGAGGCCAGCGTGATTGAGAAGAAAGCTGAAGCGATGCGCAAAGAAGGCTTAGCACAGGCGGAAGTTGTCCGTGAAAAAGCGCTTGCTGAAGCGAAAGGTATCGAAGAAAAGGCTGAAGCAATGAAAAAATTGGATGGCGTGGGTAAAGATCACGAAGAGTTCAAATTACAACTTCAAAAAGAGCGAGATATTGAACTTGCACATATCAACATTCAAAAGGACATTGCGCAAGCACAAGCAGGTGTATTATCAGAAGCACTCAAAACTGCGAAAATCGATATCGTTGGGGGTGAAACCATGTTCTTTGAGAATATTGTACGCCAAGTTTCCAATGCCAAAGGTTTTGATCACTTGATTGATAACTCTAAACATGCCACAGATATTAAGAATTCACTTCTAGGTCCTGATGGACAAGGAGACCTGGCAGAAAAAGTCCGTGGATTAGCGGATAAGTATGGCATCTCTTCCAATGACATCAAGAATCTCACCGTTTCTGCTGCTTTAATAAAACTTCAGCAAGCGGCTACAGACGCCGAAAATGGTGAAGATACTAGCTTTATCAATTCTTTGTTCGGATTGGCGAAGAATTTAGGGATATCTAATAAAAAGCTGTAATAATTAGCTACGGAACCTCTATTGCCTGTAGATGATTCATAATAATCACTACAGGCAATAAACAAAAGATTTTACCACTTATACAAAGTCGAGAAAAGCTCATTTTATGCCAGAAGAAAACGTAATAAATCAAAACGACTCCCTTGACCAAGGTTCATACGAGATTATTCGAAAGCGACTATTTACACAAAAAGAAGAGCTTTCCGCTAAACTCCAGCAGCTCAATGAAGCACGAAAAGAAGTCTTTAATTCGACTAGTTTTGTGCTCAGGGCCAATCAACGAATCACCACAGAAAATAACTGTGTCGCCCGTGGCATTTTAGCCCTGGACAATCTATGTATATTTGGTTACAATGTCCATTTTGGATTACGTACCGAAATTAAACTCGAAGATGTTTTCAGTGTATATGCATTTGAAAACAATCAGTTTATCCTGCAACCGCTCGATCTGATCAATGATCCCAATTTTATTGGTGATTATCAGAACCTCTATAAATATTATCGGGACTCCATCTTTTCCAAATTCCGACGCACGGAGAACTATCTCTACATGATTTTTCAGACCAGTAAAAATCCCGCTGATCTGAAAGCATTCAAATGGTTAATCAAAGATGGGAAGCTCCAATATCAGGATGACCGCAGTATCCACGAAGTCAAATTACCCAATCAGTTTGAATTTGACTGGACAAAGACGACACTCGAAGACCGCCGCCTCGGCAAACATCCCCATATCTCCATTATGGACAAGATCTTTATCGAAGCAATCAATGGCGATATTACCTTCAAAATCGAAAACAATACCGATACCGGAAAAGGTATTTTTTCGGAAAAGGTTTCGAATGCGGACCAACAACTGGACGATGCAGATTATTACTATGCAGACCTCGGCAATCTGATTGCTGTCCGTATCAAACCGTATCAAGAGGATTTCCGCGCATTTGTCTACAACCAACGGACCAAAGAGGTTGTCAATCTCAAATCGCTCAATGAATCAGCCATTTTGTTACCCGACAATCAAGGTATAATTTTTTCCAATGGATACTATTTACAGAATGGCACGCATAAGATCTTTGACGTCCAGTTTGATCAAGTCACTTTCCTTCGGCGAATAGCATCGCCAAACGGTGAAGATTTTCTATATATCTTTTGTCAGGAGGAAACTAATACCTACATCTTACTGTCATATAATATCATTCAACAGCATGTTGAAACCCCGATCGTCTGCAATGGCTTCACACTTTTTAAAGACGGTAGCTTAATTTACTTCCACACAGAGGCCGAAGCGACAAGGCATCATCAGGTTCAGATTTGGGAAACCCCTTACATGGCCATGCTCAAAGAAAATGAACAGAAAAAGGATGATCCCCTCTATAAAGTCGGCAATAAGCAGATCGTGCAGGCCATGGCCGAAGCGCAAGAAGTCATACAGCTGATCAATAAAGAAGATAGTTATGAGGGCTTATATGAAGACATTCTCAAAAAATCAACCGTTCTGCTCGACTCTTATTTTTGGATAAAGGATGATGCACTAGCAAATCTTGGTCAGCCCTTAACGCAGATCAAGGAGGTTGCCAATACCGCAATTGACGAATTTGTTAAAGTGCAGGCCCAACGCAAATATGCGGCAGAGCTCAATGCCAATGCGGACAAGAAAATGGAAGAGCTTACGTTTTCCATTAATAGCACAGTTGTCGAAAAACTTGACCAGCTTGTCCATCAACTTGTCGATTCACGCCGTTTACAAGGGGAAATCATTGATCTCAAAAATGTCAAATATATTGACATTGCCAGAATAGACAACCTGCTCGAAAAGTTGCAGGCTATCACTACTGAGCTCGCTGAAAAAACGATTGCTTTTTTATTGCGCGATGAAGCCCTTCTGCCCTACGAGCAAAAAGTTGAACAGCAAAAAAACAACGTTTCGGCAATTGTTAAGGTATATGACGCCAAAGCAATTGAAGAAGCGAATTCGGCCATATCGAGTGAATTGGAGTTACTGATCGATATTCTAAACAGTTTAAAAATCGACGACTCTACCCAAACGACCAAAATTATTGAAAAAATCTCGGTGATTTTCTCTTCGCTAAACGAAGTCAGGGCACAGCTTACACAAAAGCTCAACTCACTAAAAAGTACAGAAGCCATTGCAGAATTCTCTGCGCAATTGACATTACTGGAACAGTCTGTAACGAATTATCTTGAACTTTCTACAACTACAGAGAAAGTAGATGAGTATTATACCAAGGTTATCGTTCAGCTCGAAGAACTCGAAAGTAAATTTTCTGAGTTTGAGGACTTCGCTTTAAAGATTGCTGATAAACGCGATGAAGTGATCAAAGCGTTCAATTCCCGTAGAGAGCAGATCGTTGAACAGATCAACAAACGTACTTCTTCTCTCGAACAAATTGGGCTTCGGGTATTAAAAAACATCGAAAATAAATCAAAGACATTTGCGGCACGTGAGGAAATCCTAAGTTTCTTTGCCTCGGACTTGATGATCGACAAGATCAGACAGCTGGTAAAAGAACTGAAAACACTCAACGATGTCTCAAAAGCAGAAAATCTAGAAAACTTGCTCAAAAAAGCGCAAGAGGATGCGCTGCGCATTTTACGAGACAAGAATGATCTTTTTGTTGATGGAGAGAATATCATCGCCTTAGGCAAGCACAAATTTGCTATCAACAACCAATCGCTCAGTTTGACACTCGTACGCAAAAATGATGAACTGTACTTTCATCTCACAGGAACTAGCTTCTACCAAAAAGTGGCCGGCACCCAGATTGAAGATTTTAAGGACATCTGGGATCAGGAGCTCATTTCAGAAAACAAAGAAGTATATCGTGCCGAATATTTGGCTTACAAAACGTTTATTGCCTCAAAAGAGCAGCAGAATTTTGAGGCCAATCTGTTTATCAACCAGACTGTCGAACAGAGCTATTCCGAAGGTTATGTCAAAGGTGTACATAATTTTGATGCTTTATCGATCTACGAGACCCTTAAACAACTCGATACCAAGCTCGATCTTTTACGTTATAATGCTCACTTACGTGCCATAGCACAGCTTTTTTGGCATTCACTGCCTAAAGAGCAGCAGGAAAAACAGCAGGCCCTGATCCTCTCTACGCATGCGGTATTAAAAGCTTTTCCAAATTCGATACGCTACCAATCGGTCCTTGATGAACTCGCAAAACTGTTTGCACATTGGGACATCCATTTGGATTTGTCGGCAATCAATGCCCAGGAAATAGCCGCTTATCTCTTCCATACCTTTACAAGTTACAGCAAGTTTGTTATCAGCGAACAATCTGATGAGTTGAAAAAAGCTTTTATACGTACATTAGAAAATAAAAAAAGTTACAAGCTTTTTGAAGCAGACATTCAACATGCGCAATTCAGTCTTGTAGATCGCTTTTATTTGACGTTAAATTGGCTAAATTCTTTTATCGACGAGAACAGTGATTATGATGCTTTCCGGAAATATAGCGAAGAAACAGCCGTTACATTACTTTATCCAAAAGATGAATATCAATTGATCATTGCAAAAGACACTGCACTCATCCAAGGATTAAAGGGGAATCATGCGATTTTGAACAATGGTGAAGAACAGATTCAGTACCACGAATTTCTGCATCGACTGACAACATTCAGTGAATTAAATGTCCCGCGTTTTCAAGACTTCAGCTCATTGAAAGAACAACTTGGGAAGGCATATGCGAAGGAATTAAAAATCGGCGATTTTGAACCGAAGGTGTTAACATCTTTCGTCCGCAACAAATTGATCAACGAAGTTTACTTTCCTTTGATCGGGAATAACTTGGCCAAACAGCTGGGAGCTGCCGGCGATAATAAACGTACTGCACGAATGGGTATGTTGCTCCTCATCTCCCCTCCTGGCTACGGGAAAACAACGTTAATGGAATATCTAGCCAAAACCATGGGATTGCATTTTGTTAAGATCAATGGACCTACAATCGGACATTCCATCACTTCGATTGACCCTATTGAAGCAAAGACTTCGGGAGAACGGGAGGAACTTAAGAAAATCAATCTAGCTTTTGAAATGGCCGACAATGTGATGCTTTATCTGGACGACATCCAACATTTAAATCCAGAATTCTTACAAAAGTTCATTTCTCTAGCCGATGGACAGCGTAAGATCGACGGTATTTTTGAAGGAGAGAGCAAAACATATGATTTACGAGGAAAGAGATTCTGCATTGTGATGGCCGGAAACCCATATACGGAGAGCGGATCCAAATTTCAGATCCCCGATATGCTTGCCAACCGTGCCGACGTATACAACTTGGGAGATGTGATCGGCGATACAGAAGCCTTATTTAACCTCAGCCTCATTGAAAACGCAGCGATTGAAAACAGTTACCTGGAAAAGATAGCAAGTAAATCGTTCAATGACTTCTATGCACTGGTCAACTATGCGCAATCGGTCATGGATCAGCTTCCAGCGCTAGAAGGCAATTATCTGAAGCAGGATGTCGACGACTTCATCGCTGTACTGCGACATGTCTTAAAGATCAGAAACGTTGTTATTAAGGTCAATCAGAATTATATCCAAAGTGCGGCTATGCAGGACAACTATCGGACAGAACCGCCGTTCAAAATGCAGGGATCTTACCGGAATATGAGTAAGCTTGTCGCTCAAGTAGTACCAATGATGAATGAGCAGGAAATCGATCAAATTATTCTTGCGCATTATGAGAGCGAATCACAGACACTGACCGCAGATACCGAAAGTAATTTATTAAAACTGAAGGAACTCGCCGGATTGATCAATCCCGTAGAACAGGAACGCTGGGAGCAAATCAAAGAGATCTTTCAGAAGAACAATAAACATGGTGGCTTAGCAAAAGATGATAAAGTTTTTGCACAGTTGCTGGACTTTAACGAAAACCTCGAGGGTATTATACAAGCTATTCGCGCGTATAAGAATTAAAACAGCAAATCGATTTCTCTCCATTGAGTATTAATGATCAATGGAGAGAATTAAACAACGCAATAATCTCTCAGATTCGTACCTCTACGCTATAGATTTCATCTCGCACATCAATTCCATTTGGACAATGTTTTTCTCAGATTCTTCTGATCACTGGCACTCAGCGCTACCCCTTCACAGCCCCCGAAGAAACTGTAAATATCCCGAAATCATCGATAAGCATGCGTTCCTTCACCACGCCATTATAGGCCATCAGACGATCCAATTCTTTCTGCGAACGACGGCGCATCACCCAGTCTTTTTTCTGATGGCTGTTTAATACGTAAGCGATCATCTTCAACTGTGGGTGCCATGGCTGACCAGTATAGACCAAGTGACTATTGGCCTCACAAATTGAAGTTGCGCCCTGTACAGCCCGACTTGCCATTTCATTATCGCCAAAAAGCTCGAAAATACCCGAGATAATGACAATATTAGGTTCAAATTCCAGTTTGGTATACGTAGCCGGATCAAAACAGTCGTAATTAGTAAAACGTATTCCCTGCAATCTTTTTCTGCGAATAATTTTCTCACCCACGGCGATATTCGACAAAAGAAATTCGTTGATTACTATTTCAGTATCAGGATATTTTTCCTTGATATCAAATAAATAATTTCCAGTACCGCCTGCAATATCCAATATCTTTACAGCTTTTCCTGCTGCTTTAACCTGGGCAATATGCTCTTCCAACAACTGCAATAGATGCTGTTTCCGAATACGAATCCCTTTCCAACCGATAGCTTCCAGATAGCCGCGATCAAGGATACGCCCAAAACGGTTTTTCCCATGCGACTCATTTCGATAGACGTAGTCCAATGATATTCCAGAATCAAAACCGAACTGTAAACCTAAATTCATTCCCTGACTTAATGAACCAATTTTTCCCAATGTCCATTTTTGAACCGCATAATTCAACTTTTCACCAGCAGGGAGTAATTTATGGTATAAGTTTTCATACTCTTTGACCGAAAATTCGTCCGGATCCAGCGTCAATTCAGGACGTGGCCGGGCATAAGCCTTCTCGATGAAATTCCTTAGATAGTGATAGACTTTCTGCCGATTGGTTTCAAATAGAATTCCATGATAAAAATTACGTAAGGTAATAAAGGTCTTCAATTTCGAAGCTATTGTTACAAAGAATTTCTTCTGCACGGAATTTTTGACCACATAATCTTTCTCAGCAGACAAAACAATCACAGGAATATCAATCGCTGCCGCATCCGCCACGATACGCTGACCAGCCTTCAATAGATCGACCAGCAAAGCACCGTTGATGGACTTGGAAATCAACGGATCTGAATCATAGGCTTTCTGCTGATCCACATCATGGGTCAATACTTTCGATTTGACATAGCTCTGAATAATCAGATCCTTCTTTAACTTTGTTCCCAACGCAATCATCTGATTGGCCAGTGGCACATATAACTTAATTTCAAAAGCAGGTGCCAACAACGCAATACCTGCAATCGCAGGAGCAAAGTCATGTACCCAAGCACTGACAACAACACCGGCAATGCTATTTGCAATAACAAAAATATCCTTAGTATCAACTAAATACTCACGGGCGATGTAATGAACAAAACTGTCCAAATCCCGCACATAATCCATAAATATGGGCGAAACAGGCTCTTTCGTATACCCGTGTCCACGTAAATCAAATGCAAAAATTGAGTATCCAGCAAACTGTGGATCCATCGCCATTTCCTGCAGGCGTTCTGAATGCTCATGCCCACGGTGCAGCACGATTAGTGCCCGCTGACCTGCTTGATAATTCCAAACGCGATACAATAATTCGCCTTGATCGAAACTTTGAAAGTAACCTGATTTCATAATTAAATATTTATTCATTCGTGCCGGCATCCAATGTATTTTGAATGCTTCGCATTTTGTTTATTCGTGAACATATTCTTTCTTTAAAGCATTTATACTGCCTTAAGCGACTTCAGTGATTATATACAATGTCCAGATGAGCTTCGATGAGCCCTTCGAGGTTATTCTCATTCGTCGCTGTATCACAGAAATCGTGCACATTTCATGTATAACTTTCACTGAATAACCCTACCACAACAAAGATCATGCAAATGACCTTCTATTTATCTTCCCCAGCCAGTACTTTCATCAACAATAAACTATGTTTATGCAGCACCAGATGCTTGTTCTTAGATTTAACCCGATTTATAGCATCCTTTAAATTTAAAGATAATATTTTTTGCGACAACAGAATAGCAAAAACCATGCTCCGACTATAGCCCATCGTACAGTGTATCATCATCTTTTCATCCTTTTGTAATTGCTGATAATTGGCAACAAGAGCCGCCAATATCCGCTCGGCATCCTCGCCCCGTATCGCAGCGATATCCAGCAAGGGGAATGAACAATAACTTGCTCTTTTCTGCAACGGGGCAACTTCCTCCAATTCCGCAGCTAAATCAAAAATGATTAACCGTTGATCCGAATCAAAGGCTTTTAGGTCTGCTTTACTCGCCCTTGGCCCCACATAACAACTTGGCAGAACCTCCATGAAGGGTGGATTATTTTTTTGCCTTGCAAAACGCCAGATCAACCAATAAGCAAGTTGATGAGGGGCATAAAACACCTTTTTAAACCAAGGAATACGTCCATTTTCGTTTTTCAGAAAGTTTGGGTTATTGATAAAGTAACTTCTCCCCACAGCAAAGCAAACGAGGGAGATCCAGCCTAGGAAGTACCATCCGAACATATACTCTCCACCCCAAATGGCCAACAACAGCACAATCCAGCCAACAATAAAGTAAACATGACCAATTCCTCGGTTCCTTCGATTGACTTCCCACTTAAGACGGGTTCTCGCCTCAATCGTGCTCAACACCTCTTGATGTTGGTCCCCTGACGCTAATGCGTTCCCCTGAAATGGATTGAAAGGCGATGGGAAAAGGATAAATCCCACATGAACTAAAATCAGCGCAGTAATCACATCGATCAGATGATGCTGATAGACCGTGAGTGTAGCGAGTCCCATCAATACTAGCCAAATTCCTAGAACCCATTTTATCCAGCCCTTAAGCTGCTTACCAATCACCGACCAAAAGAGACAAGCATAGGCAACGTGAAGAGAAGGGGCTTGGTTAAAGGGCGAATCATACTTTTCTAAAAAAGTAAAGAAGAATCCCAAAGCAGGATTTTCGACTGTTGGCCTATCAAAGGAAAACCGTAGTGGAAATATAAAAAAACAGCAGATCGAAACCACAGTGATAAAGCTGAACCGCTGTGCATATCCCCAAAGCTCCGCTCGGCTTCGACAAAGGAAGGGAACAAGGGCAAAAAACAATCCACTGCTCATGTATGGAAGAATCATCCAAGGGATAAATGGAATACAGCGTTCAAAACTGAACGTAAATGCAGGTACAAAAGCTAACCGTGAAGCATAAATAGCCGCCGTAGCATAACCCAATTGGAAAAGCAGCATACAATAGAGAGAAGCAAGCAATTGTTGCCTGATCCCTTTCAGTCGTTTTTCATCCATTGGGCTTTCCTAGACATAATTTTATTCAATAAGACGTTGGGAAGTATACCCAGGCAAGCCATCAACCATTTCATCCGCTTTGGAAAAATCACGAGCTTTTTCTTTTGTTGGATAGCAATCATTATGCGTTGTGCCACATCATCTACACTGATCAAAAATGGTTTCTTGGACAGATCTTGCCGATTGATTTCCCGCAGCTTTTCCGTATCCACATAGCCGGGCGCAATGACGGTAACCGCAATACCAAAAGGGAGCAGTGCCCTTCGGTAAGCATCAGCGATCTGGATAGCCGCACGCTTGGTTTTACTATATAGACTCGAATTGGGGAAATGTAAAGTTCCCGACACTGACGCAACAACAACAACTTGCCCTTCTGACTGCCCCTCCATAGCGGCCCTCGCCACTTCAAAACAATTTAATGTCCCCATCATATTGATCTGTAACATGGCCAGACCCTCCTGATAGCTGATCTGCTGTGCGACATCATCCGCATAGCTTCCTGTACAATTGATAAAAAGCGCTAAAGGCCCATCCGTACAAAAGGAACTGACCGCATCCTGTAAATCGTCTATCTGACATACATCCACTTCAAAACAACTAAGTTGATCAACAAAAGGAATTTCCCGCAGTTTTGTCAGATCCCGACCGCACACGGCCACCGATGCCCCTCGTTGAAGATAACGTTCGGCTAAAGCTAGCCCTATACCACTTGTACCACCGGCAATAAATACTTTCATCCAATTATTTCTTAAACGAATTTAAAGTCACCTGATAACCATAGCTCCATTGTGCTTCTATTGCATCGGCAAATTCCTGCAAATTTGCAGGCAAAGTCAAAGCAATTTCAAATTTACGCCAATTGATTTCCTTTTTACAATAGCGCCCAGACAATTGCTGCGCGGCATCCCTTGTGTCAATGCGATGTACTTCAGGGTATCGTTGTAAAAGATCCGTCAAACGTTTATTCCCGCTAAAACCTAATACCGCTCGAACCAATGCTTCTTCTTGTGCCTTGTACGCCTGTTTACGTTCACATATAATCTCTTCAGCCATTACATTGGCTAGTTCCATTGGCAGAAGGTCGATCGCTCCACCTGCATAATAAGTTTTATTTATAGATACTGGTTCAACATAAAACATATCAGACATCGAAATACGGACGGCTTGCAGCATGGAAAATTCAGAATGCAGCTCAACTGCTTGCGCTACAGCACTGTTCACATAATTATCATCTTCAATGAAGATCTCCTGAATCGGTACTTTCGCCAATACATCTGATGTCCCTAAGAGCATCTTCTGATAGAGTTTTCTATCACCCCGTTTCTTCCCAACCTCAACCGGATCAAATAGTATTTTAGATCCGATAATAAGTGAAGGTACCTCGGCTAAAAAAGGTCTGTCCAATGCAGGCAATAAAGGCGAGAGGTCTTGCTCCATCTCAACCAGATAGCGACTAAAAACATCTTCAAGATAGGGCGCTGCTTTTTTGTTCAGTTGCTTTTTCAAAACATATAAGCCCATTTTCCTGAGGTAGCGCTGTTCGGTAAGCCGATGATGAAGGAAAAATCGATAAAACTCTTCGGACTGCACATAGGATTTTCGAGCTGCATCTGTAGGGAAAGCCTGTATGATGGCTACGGCCATCGAACCTCCACAGCTTGCAATAAGCAGATCCGGTTTTAAATCCAATTCACTCAAGGCAGCATACATACCCATATATAGAGCAAATCGTGTTCCTCCTCCCGAAAATAATAAAGCCCGTTGATAATACTTTGTCATTAGATTTTAGTATTGAGATTTTGGTAGTTCATGCTTACGGCTTACGAACTGCCTCCATTGTTTACTTTTTAATTTTCCTGCTTTAATTCACCAATGACAAAATCAGCACATAAAATAAAGGAGCATTAAAAATCAGGCTATCGATGCGGTCCAAAAGTCCGCCATGCCCCGGAATCAGCGTGCCTGTATCCTTCACATCAGCTTTTCGCTTCAAATAAGAAAAGAGGACATCTCCCCAGAATCCCAAAATACCAAACAGTAAGCCGAACAATGAAAAGTATAGAAAATTCTGAAAAGGTAATAGAAAATACCCCAATAAATTACTCAGTATAATCGTTAAGCTGATCCCACCGATACATCCCGCGATTGTTTTGTTTGGACTAATCCGCGGCACAATTTTTCTTCGTCCGAAAAACTTACCCATTAGATACTGAAATACGTCATTCAGTTCTGTTAAAACAACAATATATCCAATAAGTTTTAAGCCGAGAAGGACATCATTATCCATTTTTATCGCGCGAATAAACGCTAAATGACTAAACCCTAGTAGACAAGCCATTGCTCCAAAAAACATCCCCAATAGTGCTCCATTCTTAGCCTTTAAACCGAATCTGAAAAACAAAATTAGCCCCAGACATAAGAAGCTTGCCAACAGGAGGTATTCCCGATAGGAGCAAAAATACAGGAGCAATGCTTGCAACAATGCTATGAAAAGAAACAGAAAGGGACCCTTCTTGAATTCGGGAATAAATAGATGAGCAAATTCGCGCATCCCTTGGTAGGTTATCCAGGCAACAAATAGCGGAGATAATGTTGATGGAACGAAGGCAACTGCCAACACCAAAACAATATAGCCCCAGCTTCTAACACGCACAGGAACATCTGCGAACTTGCCGTTAGCATCAGCCATGCGCCAAAGCCTTCCTCAATCGAGTTACCGAACTCAAAAGCAACAGTAAACACAAAACACCAAAAATATAACCTGAAAAAGCAACGATTGAAATATGCAATAACGATAAAATTCCATATACTCCCAACAGCAATGCACGATCACTTTTCCCCATGGGACCATCGTAACGACGGTCATTGGCAATCACCTTTCCTATCAATCCACAAAATTCATTCACAACACTCCATACAATAAAACCTACGACTAGATATAAACTCTCCGGATGAAACTTCAGTAAAGGAAAGAACAGCAAAACGTCTGAAACAATATCTCCGACTTCATTCAAGACTTCTCCCTTCTTGCTGGTCTGATTAAAAAGTCGTGCCATCATGCCGTCCAATGCATTCAATGCCATTCGTAACAATAATCCGACCGGCAGCGCCAAAAAGAAAATAGGGAAACGATCGGCATACCAGAACAGCAATGCTATAATCATGGACAGTGCGATCGACCCGATCGTAATTTGATTTGCAGTCACCTTTTTTCGATGCAAAAAGTTCAAAATCGGCATCAGCAACTGCTGAAATTTTGGTTTTAATTTATAAACAGAAATCATATCATACGAGCCATAGCTCTCTTTTTTATTTTTTTTAAAAAAAAATTTGCATAGTGTAATAAATACACTATATTTGTGTCATCATAATTTAGGTTTATAATTGGTTATTTAAGGTTTTCATTCTCCCCGTTTGAAAACCTTTTTTTTGCCCTTAAATTATGGATTACCATCTTCCGCCTGCGCCACCGCCGCCAGAAGATCCTCCACCAAAACTACCACCACCACCGCTACTACTAGATCCACCGCCGGAACTGCTTGATGTCGACCGCACCTTGACAGGAATTGAATGCTCCCCATGAGATACGCGATGCCCACAATTCTTACACAGGTCAAAACGTTCTTCCAGTCCTTGTGAACTATAAGTTGCTGCACGAATCGTCTTGGTACGCCCAGTCTCAAAAGTTCTATAATGACATACAGGACAATCACTGAAACCGACGTTCTCATCCCAGGGAACCAGCTTCGTTTCTTGATTAGCCTGATCAATCCAGATTTCGTATGAGCGGCTGCCGAGTTTCTCCTCCAAAAGCTGACCTTTGTCAAGATAAGCACTTTCGCGCGTCGCCATATTATCTTTATTCAGCCGTAACCAACGTCCTGAATTATCAGGCGGAGCCAGCCGCAGTTCATTTTTTCGAATCCTCTTATTTAGTCCAATAAGGTCAAATAATGCCAAGGGACTAAGCAATAAAGGTACAAGCCCCCAGACACGAAATTTACGCAAGGCCTGCTGGATATTCTCCTCATCGCGATAAGAGTTAACAATCTGCGTTCGGCTTGAATTATATTTCATCGCCAGCGTGATGCTACCAAATACAAATATAAAATAGGGCAAATTTTTCCACTGATAAACCACCTCAAAATTGTTTAAGGCAAACGCACAGATAAACACACTGATAAACATTAATATCCCCATGCAGCCACATCCGCTTACCAAAGGCGGAAAATATTTACTCTTTTTTGTCAGTTGCCCCTTTATCGCTCTCGTCACTTCACCAAGCCAGATATAACATATTGCAAACAAGCCCAAGACCAGAAGAGAGTTGCGCAAGATAGGGCTTTTGAAGCTCCAAACAGGTGTCGCTTCCGGCATTAAACGTTCCAGTTCGGCCTTGCTGTCTGCGGACGTCAGTATTGTTTTTATAAAACCCGAAGCTTCCAAAATACCGCGGTCATAATCTTCATTTCGAAAGTTGGGTACGAGATACTTCTCTCCTATACGTTTAAGATAAGCATCTGGCAAGATACTCTCCATACCATATCCAGTAATAAAGCGGTATTCATGCCGATCTTTGGCAATAAACAATAAAAGCCCATTGTTGCTTCCTTTCTTACCAATACCCCATGTATTAAATAATTTCAAAGCAAATTCAAAATCACTGTCACCAATATAATCATTGACAACAACGATGGCAAATTCACTTTTTGTGGAAGCCTCAATCTGCTTAGACAAATTATCCAATTCCGACACTGCACCGGAAGACAGAATCCCATCGGGATTGGAAACAAAATAGTCTTGCCCTTTCTGCTTCGGACTAGGTATATTATCGACAGTATACTGTGCGAATACCGGAACAGCATTTAAACAGCAGCTTAGCCAAAATAAAAGGACGATATAGAGTTGATGCGATCTATGCATATTTTTTAAAATAACTCAAACAACAAGATTTGGTTCATTGTCACGATATTAAGAAAAAAAAATCAAACAAAGGTTTCCATCAAAAAAAAGCCCATAATCAACCGATTATGAGCCTGTATAATTCAATATTCGTTTGAGCTATTACTATATATTCTTGCGATTACTTCATCTAATCGTTTTGTTGAGCTACAGTGACAGTACACACTCCCACAGGAACTTCAAATCTTTCGGAAGCGACTATCAAGCAACAAAGGCCAGATTATAACTAAAGCTGTATGGCAATATGAAACTTTCCCATTCGCTGTCAATGGCCAAGCCAATGTAAAATCAAGACACCGATCAATCCAATAACAGAAACGAGCGTTTCCATCATCGTCCAGGAGCGAAACGTATCCTTCATACTTACTCCAAAATAAGATTTAAACATCCAAAACCCTGGATCATTGACGTGCGAGAACATGAGACTGCCCGCTCCCGTCGCTAGCACCATTAATTCAGGAGTAACATCTCCTGCCTGCACAATAGGAAGCATAATGCCCGCAGCTGTGAGCCCAGCAACACTAGCCGAACCGATAACTAGACGAATGACACCGGCTATTAACCATGCAAGCACAAGAGGCGATAAGCTAAGATCTGCGGTTAGGTCAGCGATGTAGTTCGCTACACCACTATCTACCAAAATCTGCTTGAAGGCGCCTGATGCTGCAATGATAAAAAGAATCATCATTATCCCCCGGATTGCTTCTTCCACACTTTCTGACTGCTCCCGCAAACTTTTACCTTGACGGATACCCATCGTGTACATCGCCACTAAAGCCGCAATCATTAAAGCCACCACCGGGTCGCCCAAGAAACGTAGTGCCGCCAGCCAAGAGGAACCTTCTGGGAATAATAGATGTGCAAATGAACCAAAAGCAATTAAAATTATTGGAAACAGCCCCGTAAATATACTAATTGCAAATCCGGGAAGCTCTTTCCTGTCTGCTTGATTGTGTCCAGGAAAAAACTCGGTCGGTGGATTAGTCGGAATATGCTTAAGCATTCTGCCAAAGAGTGGCCCACCGATAATGATGGCAGGAATTGCCACAACAATGCCGTAGGCCATTGTTAAACCTATATCCGCATTGTAGGCAAGCGCTATGGCCGTCGCTCCCGGATGTGGTGGCAAATAACCATGTGTCACGGACAGCGCTGCCAGCAACGGAATGGCTACGTAAAGCAAGGGCATTTTATTGGAAGCACATACCATGAAAACGAATGGCACCAAAACGATAAAACCGACATTGTAAAATAAGGGAATTCCTACTAAAAAGCCCGTGAGAACCATTGCCCAAGGTAAGTTCTTTCTACCAAATACGGCCGTTAATACCATTGTAATCTTTTCTGCAGCACCGCCCTCCGCCATCAATTTACCCAGTAAAGACCCGAAAGCCAACAAAAGTGCCAACTGGCCCATCGTACTACTCACTCCGGTTTCCACAGATTTAAGAATATCGACGGCATTCATATTCATAGCAAAACCGACCGCAACGGAGGTTATCAGTAGTGAAAAGATCGTGTTTAACCTGACGACAGTAACTAAAAGAAGTAGTAAAGCTACTCCTAAGATAACGATGATGAGAGGCATAATAATTTACATCTGGTTAAAACTCACCTTCCAATATATGGTACAGGCGTTCAAATTTCTGGAAGTTCTTCATATATACGGCGTGATTCTCCGCATTCGGTTTGTAATAGTGCTCGGTATCTTGTGTTCCCTCCGCTTGCTTGTTTGTTACAGTAGGCTCCCCCTTCTGTATGCCCAATGCTTCCAAGCCTATCAATGCTGCTCCCCATGCAGAGCTTTCTACCGTATTTTTGGTAAATACAGGTTTATTGAAAATGTCTGCAAGCATCTGTACCAACAACGATGAACGCGCTAAGCCACCGCTTGCAAAGATTGTATGAAGGGGACCGGTGTTCTCCTCTAATGCGATTCCTACACTGTAAATTGCAAATAACATCCCTTCCATCATAGCCCGCGCAAAATGTGCCCTCCCATGATGCAGCTGTATCCCAAAATAAACGCCTTTTGCATTGGAATTCCAATGTGGTGCCCGTTCACCGGTTAGATAAGGCAAGAATATCAGGCCCTCTGCCCCGGGAACGACGGAGTCGACCAAAGCATCTAACGATGTGGAAGGATCTCTATCCGCTTCCATTTGGATAAATTCATGCAAAAAATTATCTCGAAACCAGTTGCGTAATACACCGCCATTGTTAACCGCGCCACCAATTATATATTCATCCGGTCTCAGTAGGTAGGTAAATAGCCTTTGTTTTTTTTCTTGATTTGCCTGTGAACTAGCTACGCGAATTGCCCCACTGGTACCGACAGTTACCGAAGCCACTCCAGGGCTTATAGCCCCTACCCCGAGATTAGCCAAACAGCCATCGCTACCACCTATAACAAAAGGGGTATCTTCAGGGATGTGCATCAAGGCCGCAATTTCTCGGCTAGGCATATTTAAAATATAATCGACTGGAACTGGCGATGCCAGTTGCTCTTCCGATATGCCCGTCAACCTTAATGCCTGATCAGACCATGTTAGCCGATGTATATCGAAAAGTCCTGTTGCAGAGGCAATGGAATGATCGACCACATACACGCCAAAGAGCCGGTAAAAAAGAAATTCTTTGATACTGATAAACTTGTACGACTGAGCAAATAATTTTTGATCATTAGACTTTATCCACATTAATTTGCAAAGCAAAGACATGGGATGTATTGGTGTACCCGTCTGCTGATAAAGCAACCTGCCCGTCTCACTTGCCTCCAAGGCAACCGCGATATCCTCACTTCTGCGATCTGCCCATATCATGCAATTACTAAGTGGCTTTCCTGCCGAGTCAACAGCAATCAGCCCGTGCATAGCACTGCTCACCGAAATGCAAACGGGTTTCGGTATCTCAGCACTAGATTGCCTTAAGCTAATCATTACATGTGCAATAGACTCAATACATGCGCCATAAACAATCTCCGGATCCTGCTCATACCAGCCTTCCGCCGGGTTTAATATGGGATAAGGTATACTATGTTGCGACAAGATGTTACCTTCGTGGTCAAATGCAACAGCTTTCGCAGATGATGTCCCAATGTCTAATCCAATGATCATAAATAAAATTGATGTTTAGGAGAGCTCAATATACGGATTATCTGTTGGTTTACAACAAAAGGCTCAATACCAGCGAAGTAATTGAAGCGAGAAAAGCACCTCATACCGATCTGCTGATAATTGTCTTTCATAGTATCAACAAAAATGGTAAATTTCAACTTAGAAAAACGATATTAAACGATGAGTATAGATAAAAAGAATAACTACGATTTTGGAATAGTTGGACTCGGCGTAATGGGACGTAATTTATTGCTGAACATCGCCGACAACGGTTTCGCGGTAGCAGGATTAGACCTCGATCCACAGAAAGCTGAGTCATTGGAAGCTGAAGCAAGTGAAGGACATCGCATCAAAGTGACGACCCAAGTAAAAGAGTTTATAGGAGCTTTGCAACAACCCAGAGCAATTATGCTGTTGGTCCCGGCCGGAAAGCCGGTTGATATGGCGATTGCCAGTCTTGTTCCGCTTTTGAATAAAGGAGATATAATCATCGACGGCGGAAACACGTACTTCGCTGATACAGACAGAAGATTCAATGAACTTTCCGTTATGGGTATACATTTCTTCGGCATGGGCATATCTGGAGGAGAAAGTGGCGCTCGTCGCGGGCCAAGCTTGATGCCCGGTGGCGACAGAAAGGCCTACGAAAGACTAAGGCCCATATTCGAGGCGGTTTCGGCCAAGGTAACCGGTGAGCCCTGTGTGGAATTTTTAGGCAACGGGTCGGCCGGAAATTATGTAAAGATGGTACATAACGGTATCGAATATGGTATCATGCAGTTAATTGCAGAGACCTATGACCTGATGAAAAGATTATATGGTTTTGACACCCAAACCATACAGCAGACATTCGAAGAATGGAACAAGGGCGAACTAAACTCGTTCTTGCTTGAGATTACCGCTCAGATTCTGAAGAAAAAAGAGGGTGACCAGTATTTAGTGGACCTGATTTCAGATTGGGCAAGATCAAAAGGAACGGGTAAATGGACTTCGCAAAATGCGATGGATCTGCAGGTACCAGTGCCAGTGATTGATGCAGCGGTCAATATGCGCGATATGTCCAAATACAAACCCGAACGCTTGGAGGCAGCAAAATTACTTCATTGGGATGGACAAGCTGTTGATCTCCCCGCAGCAACGCTCATCGCTCGCTTAAAAGATGCATTGTACTTTGTAATCATCACGACCTATGCGCAAGGTTTGGCACAGCTTACCGTTGCATCAGAAAGCTACAGTTATGAGCTAGATTTACAGGTGATAACCAAAATTTGGCGAGGCGGTTGCATTATTCGCGCAGCTCTGCTCGAGGACTTTAGAAAAGCCTATGCGGCTAATCCGGACTTGCGCAATATCCTACTCGATAACACCATTGCACAAAAGTTGCTGAGCACGCAGGCCAGCCTTCGCGAGGTATTGAAAGATGCTATCGCAAACGGTATACCCGTATCGGGATACGTAAACGCACTCGCTTATTTTGATGCCTACCGATCGGAAAAATTACCTACAAATATTATACAGGCACAACGAGACTATTTCGGCGCACATACCTATGAACGTATTGATCAGGAAGGTATCTTTCACACACTTTGGGATTAAGGGACAAAAGCTTGAAGATTCGATTTAATCTTCGTTTAAAACGCAAAAAAGCGGCTTTTTCATATAAAGCCGCTTTTTATAACTGAGCCTCCTAACGGGTTTACATTCCGTTTATTTAGATGCTATCGTTCGATATCCTTCAGACTACTCATCTTCTTGTATTCCAAGAAACCTTTGATATCTTCAAAGTGTTCACGCACGCGTTTGTTACCGAACTCGAAAACTTTTTCTGCCAAACCATCCAAAAAGTCACGATCGTGCGAAACAAGAATCAATGTGCCATCAAAATCTTTTAAAGCATCCTTAATAATATCTTTGGTCTTCATATCTAAATGGTTTGTAGGCTCATCGAGGATCAAAACATTTACCGGTTCCAGCAACAATTTTATCATGGCCAAACGTGTTCTTTCACCTCCAGACAACACCTTTACCTTTTTAGTCGTATCATCACCGCTAAACATGAATGCACCTAGAAGATCTTTCATCTTAACACGTACATCTCCAACAGCAATCTGATCGATTGTATCAAAAACAGTCATTTCGCCATCTAACAAAGCAGCTTGATTTTGAGCAAAATAACCAATTTTCGCATTGTGACCTACTTTCAGGGTGCCCTCAAAATCAATCTCGCCCATAATTGCTTTAATCATGGTTGATTTCCCTTCACCGTTCTTTCCAACAAAAGCGACCTTTTCACCACGCTCAATCACCATATTTGCTTTTTGAAAAACAACGTGTTCATCGTAAACCTTGGTCAGGTCTTCCACGATAACAGGATATTGACCCGAACGAGGGGAAGGTGGGAATTTGAGACGCAATGCCGAAGTATCCACTTCGTCAATCTCAATAATTTCCAGTTTCTCCAACATCTTTACACGTGACTGCACTTGCAAGGTTTTTGAATACGTACCTCTGAAACGATCAATAAACTCTTGATTGTCCGCAATAAACCGCTGCTGCTCCTCGTAGGCTTTCAGCTGATGCTGACGACGCTCCTGGCGTAGTTCCAGGTAATGACTGTATTTGGCACGATAGTCATAAATGCGTCCCATCGTTACCTCAATCGTACGATTGGTAATATTATCAACAAATGCTCTATCGTGCGAGATCACAATAACGGCTTTAGCCGAATTGACCAAGAAATCCTCCAGCCATTGAATACTCTCGATATCCATGTGGTTGGTGGGCTCATCCAATAAAATCAAATCAGGTTTCTTCAATAATATTTTAGCCAGTTCGATACGCATCCGCCAGCCCCCGGAAAACTCAGAAGTCTGCCTTGTAAAGTCCGAGCGTTCAAAACCAAGCCCCTTCAACACCTTCTCAACCTCCGCATCATAATTAACTTCCTCAATCGAATAGAACTTTTCACTCAACTCGGACACGCGTTCGATCAATTGCATATAGTCATCCGACTCGTAGTCTGTACGGATATTTAACTGTTCATTCAGGTTTTCCAGCTCATCACGCATACCATACACTTCCTCGAAAGCTTTCGATGTTTCTTCAAAAACAGTCACATTATCTTCTGTGAGCAAATGTTGCGGTAAATACGCTATGATAGCATCTTTTGGGCCAGCAACATTCCCTGTCGTAGGCTTGCCCACCCCCGCGATAATTTTCAGCAAGGTAGATTTACCAGCACCGTTTTTGCCCATCAATGCGATCTTATCATTCTCATTGATCGAGAAAGATACATCTGAAAAAAGAGTTGTCCCCCCAAAGGAAACAGAAATATTATTTACGTCAATCACTGTATATTCACTTAATTTTGACACAAAGATAAGCGAATCAATCTTATAAATAGACAATGGAGCATTTTTGTGTATCTTTGCGCCATGCGTTTTGATATTATTACGGTCTTACCCGACCTTTTAGAAAGCCCATTTGCACACTCTATCTTGCAACGAGCAAAGAATAAAGGCTTGGCTGAAATACATGTCCACAATTTAAGAGACTATTCTACAAATAAACACAAGAGTGTGGATGATTATCCTTACGGAGGTGGATCGGGTATGGTCCTTCAAATCGAACCTTTTGCCAAGTGTATTGAGCAGTTACAGGCCGAACGGACATATGATGAGATTATCTATATGACGCCAGATGGTGAGACATTCAATCAGGATATCGCAAACGGATTATCCACAAAAGGGAATATGATGATTCTCTGTGGACACTACAAGGGAATAGACCAACGTATCCGTGATATTTATGTAACAAAGGAGATTTCTGTTGGTGACTATGTACTATCTGGAGGGGAGCTTCCAGCGGCAATTGTTACAGACGCAATTATTCGTTTGATTCCCGGAGTTTTGTCGGACGAGACATCTGCACTTTCAGATTCTTTTCAGGATGGTTTGCTCGATGCTCCGATCTATACACGCCCTGCAGACTGGAAAGGCCACAAAGTACCCGATATTCTACTAAGTGGACATGAGGCAAAAATCGCCGCCTGGAAGGATGAACAACAGTTAAAAAGAACGCAAGAAAGACGTCCTGATTTATTAAATGATTAAGAAATAAGGGGAATTTTTGTTTTTTTGTCACAAAAAGTTTGCTTATTTATTTTTTTTTATAAATTTGTGTAATAATGACACGAAGATATACAAATACAAATTGGTGGTGGCCTGAAGCAATAAGCATCGGGAACTAATTGGTATTGTCATAATATTTCATAATCAACCAAAACCATTTATGGAAATTCCAAACCCGATGCTAACCAGTATCGGGTTTTTTTATTATTAAAAATTTACAACAAGAAGATAAGAAACAAAATGAAGTATACATTCAAAACACACAGCAGAAAATTGCTCGCGGATACAACTACGCCGGTGAGCATCTATCTTCGCCTAAGAGACATTTTCCCAAACTCATTGTTATTGGAAAGTTCCGACTACCATAGTCGCGACAACAACATCAGCTATATCTGCTGTCAGCCTATTGCAGGCATTCAGCTCGATGAGAAGGAGCTGACTTTAACCTACCCAGGAAGGGAACGTATCGTAAAAGATGCGAAGGAAATTGAGTTACGTCAGGAGGTATCCGATTTTAGAAATTCCTTTGAAGACTCCACAGTTGCTGAACTCAATTTAATCTCCAATGGCCTTTTCGGTTATTTTACCTTCGATTGTATCGAACATTTTGAAGATATCAAATTAACAACAGCAGTAGATCCGGCTCGGAAAATACCATTCATGCAATATCATATTTACAAATATGTCATTGCCATAGACCACTTCCGCAACCAGCTTTACATCTTCGAACATCTTTTGGAAGACGAAGCATCAGAGCTTGAAAGAATCCAGTTCCTTATCCAGAACAAGAATTTTCCAGAGTACACATTCAAATTGGCCGGAGAAGAGAGTTCCAATCGTACCGATGAAGAGCACCGCCAGCTTGTTAAAAAGATGAAAGAACATATCCAGCGCGGCGACGTTTTCCAGATTGTGCCATCAAGAGGTTTTAAAACACCTTTCTCTGGTGATGAATTTAATGTTTATCGTGCACTACGCTCGATTAATCCATCACCTTACCTTTTCTACTTCGATTACGGTGATTTTAAGCTGTTCGGTTCATCACCGGAAGCGCAATTGCGGATACATGGAAAACAGGCAACGATCTTCCCAATTGCCGGAACATTCAAACGGACAGGTGACATGGACGAAGATCAGAAGATCGCCTCCAGACTCAAACAAGATCCCAAAGAAACTTCAGAACATGTGATGCTCGTGGATCTTGCACGCAATGACTTAAGCCGACATTGTACCCAAGTCAAAGTTGAATCCTACATGGAACCGCAATACTACTCCCATATCATCCATTTGGTATCCAAAGTTACCGGTACATTAAAAGACAATATCAATCCATTTGACATTGTCGGTGATACGTACCCTGCAGGTACCCTCTCAGGCGCACCGAAACATATGGCATTGACGTTGATCGATCGTTATGAAGGCTTACAACGTTCTTTCTACTCCGGAGCGATTGGCTTTATGGGTTTCAATGGCGATTTCAACCATGCCATTATGATTCGTTCGTTCCTAAGCAAGCAAAACACCTTGCATTATCAAGCTGGTGGCGGCATTGTGTTGGATTCAGACCCTGAAATGGAACTTCAAGAAGTAAATAACAAAATTGCCGCTTTACGAAAAGCATTACAATTAGCAGAAACATTATGATCAGACCATTGGAATACTGTGTCAATCAGCAACACATTCATGTTTCAGTAGACACCATTGACAGCCGCATCGTAGAGTTATTGGCATTACGCAAAACTTATGTTGAAAAAGGTAAGTCTTTAAATGATGTGCAGGAGGAGGAGGAACAAAATCTTATTCGGAATTTAAATCCCAATTATAAAATATTGGCGGAAAGATTTAATTTGCCTGCTGAATTTATTCAATCCATATTCCAGGAGATTGAAAATTATATTAATCAAGATTTTATAGTAAAAGGTTATGAGCAACAATAAAATAGTCGTTATAGATAACTACGACTCATTCACCTATAACTTAGTCCACCTATTACAAGAACTGGGACAAGAGTATGTGGTGTGGAGAAATGATAAATTTAAACTGGAAGATATCGAAGATTTCGACAAAATACTTCTTTCGCCCGGCCCCGGCATCCCCGAAGAAGCTGGATTATTGCTTGATGTTATCCGTACCTATGCTCCACATAAAAGCATATTGGGCATTTGTTTAGGTCAGCAAGCTATTGCTGAGGTCTTTGGCGGCACGCTATTCAATATGGAAAAACCTTTGCACGGCGTAGCAACAAATATTACCGTTGTAGATGAGTCAGAAAAATTGTTTCAGGACTTCCCAAAAGATTCCAAAATAGGACGTTACCATTCTTGGGCCGTAAACAAAGACACCCTACCAGCTAGCCTCAAGATCACAGCGATCGACGAGAATGGCATCATTATGGCCTTAACCCATACCGAATACGATGTAAGGGGGATGCAGTTCCACCCCGAATCGGTATTGACCACAAATGGTAAGAAATTAATTGAAAACTGGTTGGGAATTTAAAACTTAAAAAAATGACTATACTTGATAAAATCATTGAACGAAAAAAAATAGAAGTAGAAAAAGCAAAAGCTTCAGTTCCTGTCGAGGAGTTATTGAACTATCCCTATTTCAGTGTTGCCTGTCTATCGTTGAGGGAATCTATTCTTGATCCTGAAAAAACGGGAATTATAGCCGAGTATAAAAGAGCATCGCCATCGAAAGGAGATATCAATAGTACTTCCGCTGTAGAAGATGTTGTGAAGGCCTATGAAGAGGCTGGCGCCTCAGCCGTTTCTGTCCTGACAGACGGAGAATTTTTCAAAGGCCATTTGGAAGATCTTTCGAAAGCACGTGAGGCTATCAGTATTCCTATCTTAAGAAAAGAATTCATCGTAGATAAGTATCAGATCACAGAAGCAAAAGCTTATGGAGCAGATATCATCCTCTTAATTGCAGCATGTCTGAAAAAAGAGGAAGTACAGGAATTCGCAGCATATGCAAAGCAAATCGGCTTAAATGTCTTGCTCGAAGTACATAATGAACAGGAACTATTGGATAATCTCTTCGATGATATTGATGCTATTGGTGTCAACAATAGAAACCTCAAAGATTTCTCGGTCGATCTTCAACATTCTTATGATCTTTTGGACAAAATTCCAACGGAATACATCAAAGTCTCCGAAAGTGGTATATCAGACCCTTCAACAATTAAAGCCTTAAAAAAAGCTGGCTTTCAAGGCTTTTTAATTGGCGAGAATTTTATGAAAACAACAGATCCGGGACAAGCAATCAAAGACTTTGTAAAAGAAATCTAAGGAATCCAAACACTCCCATGACGGCAATGATCTGGATACTAATACCAAATTTTGTACCTTTGTAAAAAATTATCGAAGATGTCGGTCAAGATTGGTGAAAATATTGATTTGGGTGAATTCCCCTTGTTATTGGCTCCCATGGAGGATGTAAGCGATCCACCATTTCGCTATGTATGCAAACAGAATGGTGTTGATTTAATGTACACTGAATTTATTTCTTCAGAAGGACTAATCCGGGATGCTGCCAAGTCTGTTCAGAAGCTAGATATTTTTGAATATGAGCGACCTATTGGTATCCAGATCTTCGGCGGAGATATCGAAAGTATGCGTCAATCGGCAGAAATCTGTACAAAAGCGGGCCCCAATTTAATCGATATCAATTATGGATGTCCTGTTAAAAAAGTAGTGTGCAAAGGAGCCGGTTCATCTCTTTTACAGGATATTGATAAAATGGTTGCCATGACAAAAGCAGTCGTTGAAGCGACAGATCTGCCTGTGACAGTGAAAACTCGTCTTGGCTGGGATGACAACACAAAAAATGTATACGAAGTTGCTGAAAGATTACAAGATGTAGGCATCAAAGCACTTGCAATTCATGGACGTACACGTGCACAGCTGTACAAAGGTCAGGCGGACTGGTCCATGATTCGCGATATCAAACGTAATCCGCGCATCAAGATTCCAATTTTTGGAAACGGTGATGTAGACTCTGTCGAAAAAGCGGCAGCATGGCGCCAAGAATTTGAAGTAGATGGCATTATGATTGGTCGTGCTGCGATTGGCTACCCTTGGATTTTTAGAGAAATAAAGCATTTTTTCAATACAGGTGAGCGCTTGGAAGGTCCGACAATTGCAGAACGTGTCGAGGTCTGTAGAACGCACTTGAACAAATCCATTGAATGGAAAGGTGATAAGCTAGGCATCTTCGAAATGCGTAGACACTATGCGAATTACTTCAAAGGAATTCCTAATTTTAAAGAGTACCGAATGAAACTGGTTAGCTTGCAAAGCCAAACAGAGATCCTTGAGGTACTGCATGAGATTGAACATAACTTGTTTGCTGAACTCGCATAAGTTCAACCCTATTATACTTTAAAAGAAAAGGTCGTGCTTAACTTAAATAGCACGACCTTTTCTTTTATGCAGTTTTCTTTAGAAACTGCTTAAGTTGATTTCGCTCCATGAGAAGTACCCCGCCAATATAAGCTAATAAGAGCCCATTGCCAACAAAGGCATTATGATTAAATATAAAGTACGATAGATAAGAGAAACATATACCTACACATATATATAGTAGGATCTTACCCAGTTTATAGGGTATAGGATAATGTTTCTGCCCCCATACATAAGATAGCACAACCATAGAAAAATAGGCTAAAAATGTCACAATCGATGCGCCTACATAACTATATCTAGGAATCAGATAATAGTTTGCTAAAATGGTTATTCCTGCACCTACGAGTGAAATATACAAGGCGTATCGCGTCTGGTCAGAAAGCTTATACCATACCGAAAGATTCATATAAATACCCAACAGAACATAATTGAACAATAAGAGGGGAACGATGAAAAGTCCGGACCAATATAGATCACGGGTCTCCTCATTACCTTTTATAAAATATTTCAACCAGTCTATATTCGCTGTAATACCCAGCATAACCAACATCATGGCTATTACAAAATATTCCATAATCAAGGCATATGTCTTCTTTGCATTTGCGTTCTTTGCATAAGAAAAGAAAAATGGTTCAGCTCCCAACCGAAAAGCCTGAACAAAAATACTCAGAAACATCGCTAGTTTTCCAACGGCACCGTATATACCCAAATCGCGATCTCCTATATCTTTTGGCAGATAAATTGGTAATACGATCTTATCTAAATTTTCGTTGATGATATAAGAAATATTGGCTATTAAAATCGGAAAGCTATACGATAGCATCTTTAATATTAGCTGCTTTTCCGGTTTAAAATAAAACCCTCTCATTTCGGGAAGAAGCAATAAAAAGGTAGCTGCACTTGCTACAATATTGGATATAAAAACATAACCAATCCATTCATTTCTATACCAACCGGCACACCAAGTCGCCAAGAAGCCACCTTCTTTTATTAAATAGGGAACAAGGGCTATAAAGAACAGATTCAGCAGAACCATAATACCAATGTTAGCTAATTTAATAGCGCCAAATCGAATAGGCCTTCCTTCCGATCTTAATTTTGCAAACGGAACAATAGCCAAAGCATCCAATGCCAATATGAGGGCGAAGTACTTCACATAGCTTTCGTAATCGGCATTATAAGTTCCCTTATTCAACCAGCTACCAATAGTGCCCGCAAAGACAATGGCCGTTATAAAAAATAATGTCGCCAGCGAGGCTATAACGATAAAACTATTATTGAAAACCTGCTTTTTATCTTTTTCTTCGACTTTTTGAAGAAATCTAAAAAACGTAGTCTCCATTCCAAATGCCAAAACAGCATTGATCATGGAGGCCCAAGCATACATATTCGTAAATATTCCGTAGGATGTAGGAGGATATTTGAGGACATATAATGGTGTCATAACGAAATATAGCATACGAGCTATAATCGTACTCAGGCCATAGATCATGGTCTGACCAGCGAACTTTTTTAGTACTGACAAAGTAAAAAAGATTTAGGATTGAATTCTTTTAACTACCTCAAAATTAGAAAAGCTTTTAAGTTCGCCTTCCTTGACTTCTACACTTTCAACAATTGCACCTTCGGGGCCCTCTTGGCAGAACTCCAACAATGAATCCAATGCAAAATCATCGCCCTCGGCTTCAATATAAACAGAACCATCTTTTAAATTGACAACAAAGCCTCTAACACCTACCTGATCTGCTACTGCTTTTGTTGTCAATCTAAAAAAGACTCCCTGAACTTTACCCCTTATTGAAATATTCAAATGTTTCATCTGTAACTTATTTTTATTCCATCGATCAGATGGAGCGTACCATAACTATAATTTTTACGATTATAATTATAGACATTTCATAAGGGCAAAAGTACAGAAGTTTTTGTAGAATTAAATATTAAGCTAGGCGTTTAACTTTAACATCGTCACTCAGACGCATATGTTCCATCCCTTGCAACAACACAATACCCGGTTTTTTACCGACCTCCAACGAACCAAACTCGTCCTGAATATTTAATGCAATAGCGCCGTTAATAGTAGCCCATTGAATAGTCTGTAAGAAATCAAGTTCCTCAAAGTGCGCATGCAATACTTTCAGCTCTTCAAGGATAGATAAGGTATCGTTTGAAGCTAAACTGTCCGTTCCGATCACCAGACGCTGTCCAGCATTCATAAAATTCTGAACTTTTGGCAATGTTCCCTCTATATAAAGATTTGCTTTTGGACATAAACACCACACCACATCACGGTCCATACGTTCTACAAAATCTAAATCTTTCAACGAAGTATAGGTATTATGAACCAATAGCAATCTATTCGGGTAAGGTAAATAAGGAAGATAAGACTGAATGGAATTTCTCGCCTGCGCCTTAATTGAATCAGCATTTTTTCCAATACTCTTATAAAAGTCTAAAAATTCACCCGTTTTATAACGGAACAGCTTATTCTCTTCTTCACTTTCTTGATTGTGAATACTGATAATATTTGTTTCCGGAACCATTTTCTTGAATTTTTTGAAAAGTACTTTCGAACAAGAATAAGGCGCATGGGGTGTAATGGATACGTGACCATTCCTAAACTCTTGGGTTAATGATTTGGCCTCTTTTAATTTAAAGTCAGCTTCCTCAGGTTCAACTCCCAACACTTCTACAAATGTGTGGTAGAGGATCTGTGAGTCTTCTTTCAATTTCGAGGAATTGTCAGTATTAGCATGATCCCCAACAGCGACAATACCATTTTCGTACATCTCCCTGTCAGCTTTTGCCATAGCATCATCTATTTTCTTCATCGATGCCGATCGCGTTGTCATCACCTTACTCAAAAAGTTCGGAAGCCCCGTACCTTTAGGAACGATACCTTTCATGTGCGACAATTCAATGTGACAATGTGCATTGATAAAACCTGGAATTATCACTCCCTCATATTTCTCAACCTTAGCTTTATCTGTAGGTGTAAATGAAGTCGGGTCATAGATACCTTGAATTACCCCCTCCTCATCCACCGAAACAATACCGTCTTTTATCGGCATTGAAGTAATCGGTAGAATATAATTAGCGCTTAAATATTTTAACATTTTATCTCCTCACTATCAATTTAGTAACTAAAAAATTTTGACCTGTATGAATACATACCTCTAGTAGAAAAATTCATGCCAAGGTACCTAAAAAGAACAATAAATACCAAAAACAACAATTTGCATAAAAATTTAAACCAAAAAGAAATAACACAGCAAATATGCCCATTTTTCATTTGTCATAAATTACTTCTTTATACAGCATTTCAATTTTAAATTTATATATTCGCAGCATCGAATAGGGGTGCCTTGTTTTGTCAGGAACACAAATAAAGGCTGAGATTATACCCAACAGATTAAATTCTGTACACCTGATCCAGATAATGCTGGCGTAGGGAGAGGTTAGTTAAATAGTGCGGTCATAGTAACCCCTTGCTATGATTTGTTTAACTCAAACAAAATACATTACCATGATCAAATTTTTGATTTGTAGCTCCTTAGCTACTATTTCAAGCCAAGTTGCTATTGCGCAACAGAATCTGACAATTAAAACTGTAGACAAGACCAATCAGAATCCTTTACAGCATGTTTCAGTGTCCGTCGATGGACAAACATCTTTCGCTGGTCAATCGGATAAAAATGGGCTGATTAAACTCTATCACATCAATACGGGTAAACACCATATCCAGATATCTTCCGTAGGTTATAAAACATGGAGCCGAAATGTGGATGTTAAAGACAATTTGGAACTTACGGTCGAATTAGAACCTACTACAATTCAAATGGAAGAAGTACTTGTACAATCTACCCGTGCCAAAAGAAATGCTCCCACAACCTTTAAAAATATCTCTAAAGAGGAAATCTCTCGTAATAACCTCGGCCAAGATATCCCATTCCTTTTAAACCAGACTCCATCTGTCCAGATAAATTCCGATGCAGGTGCGGGCATAGGTTATACTGGAATGACGATCAGAGGCTCGGACAATCAACGAATCAACGTAACGTTAAATGGGATTCCTCTAAACGATGCAGAGAGTATGGGATCTTTTTTTGTCAATCTGCCCGACTTTGCCTCTTCTACTGAAAGCATCCAAGTTCAACGTGGCATTGGGACTTCAACAAACGGTGCCGGATCATTTGGAGCGTCCTTAAATATTCAGTCAAATACCCTTTCCGAAGACCCCTATGCGGAGCTCAACAATTCTTTTGGTTCTTATAATACCTGGAAAAATACAGTTAAAGTAGGGACAGGACTAATTAACGATAAATTTGCTTTCAATGCCAGACTATCTCGTATTAGCAGTGACGGTTATATCGAAAGAGGCTCCTCGGACTTGCAATCTTTCTATGTAGATGGAGGCTACTATGGTAAGAAACACATATTAAAAGGAATTGTATTCTGGGGCAAAGAAAAGACATATCAAGCTTGGAATGGCGTTCCTGAACCATTGATTACTGGAGATCGATCGCGGATGGATGATTACGCTGACAATGGATTAGAAATATCCGGTGCGGAGAAAGATCGTTTTATGAATGCAGGCCGAAATTACAACCTGTACACCTATAAAAATCAAACAGATAACTACACACAAAAACATCATCAACTTCATTATACCAATATCCTAAGCGACAAATTAACGCTCAATACAGCCCTGCACTATACGAGAGGCTACGGCTACTATGAGGAAATGAGACCTGGAGATAAATTAAGTAAATATGGGCTGCCAAACGTTATCATTGGTAAAGACACCATACAAAAAACAGACTTAGTCCGCAGAAGATGGTTGGATAATTATTTTTACGGCTTGACCTACGCCTTAAATTACAAACCTAACGATCAACTTGAAATCACCTGGGGCGGTGCCTACAACCAGTACAAAGGGAAACATTATGGTCAGGTGATATGGGCACAATATTCGTCGACAGGCTTTCTAGATGACAAATATTATTTCGGAAAATCGCAAAAAAATGATTTCAGCAATTTTCTAAAGGTTGATTATAAACTAGATAAATGGATTCTGATGGCCGATGTGCAATACAGAAATGTAGATTATCACATGTATGGAGATGATGATAAGGTGAAAAATTATAATTATCATCCAAAGTTTAATTTCTTGAACCCCAAAGCTGGTGCAACATACCTTTTAAATGATAACTCTAATCTCTATGCTTCCTATGCTTTTGCGCAAAAAGAACCCGTCCGTAAAGATTTTATAGAGAAAAATAGCAATTTACCTGATCCAACTCCAGAGAAAATGCAGGATATTGAGCTTGGCTATCGTTTTGCAAATGATAAATTTAATATGGGACTGAATGGATACGGGATGTTTTACAAAGATCAATTGATTCCAACAGGTGAAATCAGTGACACCGGTTCTCCCATCCGACAAAATGTTAACGATAGCTATCGGGTCGGTATCGAGTTCGATGGTTCTTGGAACATCAGTAAGCAGCTCAACTGGAAAGCAACTGCGAGTTTCAGCCAGAATAAAATCAAAAATTTTGAAGAGGTCATCGGAGATACCCGAATTTTTTATTCAAAGACAGATATTGCACTCGCTCCAGGAACTATTTTGTCAAGTAATTTTTCCTATAGTCCATTATCACAACTTACGTTCTCGCTCCTGTCCAAATTTGTGGGGCAACAATATCTAGACAATTCATCGGCAAAAGAAAGAAGCATTTCTTCTTATTTTGTCAACAATTTGTTAGCGAACTATAGCTTTACAGCACTCGGCATCAAAAACATTAGTGCAACTTTACAGGTCAACAATATCCTCAACGAAAAGTATGAGGCTAATGGCTATACGTTTGGCTGGATGGAAGGCGATACTCGGAAATACTATAATTTTTATTTTCCACAAGCGCCAACGAATTTCCTATTAGGCCTAAACTTCAAATTCTAAACACCTTTTTACAGGACTTTCATGATTCCGTAAACATCAACAGCTATGAAAGCCGACCGAAGGTTCTTTCTAGCCAAACACCTTAGAAAAAAAACCTCCCTTTTTCCATTAGGAGAAAGGGAGGTTTTTTTATGCAGGGGATAAATTGAATTTCCCATCGCGTTTGACAATTGGAATTTTTAACTTTGATTTTATACTTTTCATTATGCGCGCAGTTATTCAACGAGTAAAACACGCTTCTTGCACTGTCGATAATAAGATTACCGGCCAGATTCAAAAAGGCTTTATGATCTTATTGGGAGTCGAAGAAGCAGACACAATAGAAGATCTCAAATGGCTAGGACAAAAGTTTATTAATTTAAGAGTCTTTGAAGACGAACAGGGGTTGATGAATAAATCAATACTGGATATTGACGGAAGCATTCTTCTGATATCACAATTTACGCTTTTCGCCCAAACAAAAAGAGGAAACAGACCTTCCTTTATCAGAGCAGCAAAACCGGATAAAGCCAAACCGATGTATGAAGAGATGGCTGCACTGTTAAGCCAATTACTTCAAAAAGAAGTTCAGCTTGGGATTTTCGGAGCAGATATGAAAATAGAACTTTTAAATGATGGTCCAGTTACCATCATCATGGACACAAAAGATAAGGACAACTTTTAATTTTTTATTGAATAAGATGACAATTAAAGAAGCACAGGAAGTTATTGATAAATGGATCAATAGTACAGGAGTACGTTATTTCAACGAATTAACCAATACAGCCATACTGATGGAAGAAGTCGGTGAGGTTGCTAGAATAATGGCCAGACAATATGGAGAACAATCGTTCAAAAAATCAGATAAAGAAGTCAACTTAGCGGATGAAATGGCAGATGTATTATTCGTTTTAATGTGTCTAGCCAATCAAACCGGAATTGACTTAACAGAAGCATTAGAGCAAAATCTCCAAAAGAAATCAATTCGCGATGCCGACCGGCATAAAAACAATGACAAACTTAAATAATGACTTGATCGCATTATTTATGCAACTCCTTGAGATGCTATTTAAAATTTTAAATCGAAAACGATGTATAAATTCATAACATATTCGCTCGTAGCTAGCATATTCCTTGCTTCTTGTGCAACAAAACAGCAGCTCAATTCCAGCGTTGAGCAGGCAAGTACATTTAGTAAGGCTGCTGTAGTCACTGCGCATCCCTTGGCTTCAGAAGTTGGTGTAAAGATTTTAAAAAAAGGTGGAAATGCAATAGACGCTGCGGTTGCTGTACAATTTGCACTTGCAGTGGTTTATCCCAATGCAGGAAATATTGGCGGTGGCGGCTTTATGCTCTATCGTGATCATAGTGGCCAATTGGATGCGTTGGACTTTCGCGAGAAAGCTCCTTTAAAAGCATCACGAGATATGTATCTTGATGCGCAAGGCAATGTTATTCCAGAGCTGAGCCTATATAGTCAGTTAGCATCAGGTATTCCCGGTTCTGTCGCGGGGATGTGGGAAGCACACAAAAAGTATGGCAAATTACAGTGGAAAGATCTCCTACTCCCCGCAATCCAGCTAGCCAGAACAGGTTTTAAAATCAGTCAAAGACAAGCCAATGAGTTTGAAAGTCATAAAGATCGTTTTGTCAAACTGAATCCCTCTGGCGCGGCGATTATCAAAACTACCCTATGGAAACCGGGAGACCTATTTATTCAGGATGAACTTGCAAAAACACTGGAAAGAATTGCAAATGATGGTCGGGACGGCTTCTATAAAGGTAAAACAGCAGATTTACTTGTCGCTGAAATGGGGCAGGGAAAAGGAATTATTACGCACCAGGATCTCTTGGATTACCAAGCACTTTGGCGTAGTCCAATTCACACAAATTACCGGGGATATAAGGTCATTTCCATGCCGCCACCGTCTAGCGGAGGAACTTCTCTTTTAGCCCTGCTCAAATCTGTCGAGCAGTTTCCACTACAACGTTGGGGCTTTCAAACTGATTCAACCATTCGCGTCATGGTTGAGGCCGAGCGTTATGTCTATGCCAATAGAGCCAAATATTTAGGGGATCCTGATTTCATTAAGGTGCCTGTTCAGCATCTTATTGACTCCAGTTCTAATGCAAGTAAACTCAACGCATTTAATTTCCATAAAGCGACATTAAGTAAAGATGTCAATGCTGACGTCATTCCTGGCTATGAAAGCGAGCAAACAACACATTTTAATATTGTTGATGCACAAGGGAATGCTGTCTCTATCACAACGACGCTTAATGACTCCTATGGCTCGGGAGTATTTGTTGCCGGTGCAGGTTTCCTGTTGAACAATGAAATGGACGATTTTTCAGTTAAAGCCGGCGTGCCTAACATGTATGGGTTGACAGGTGAAAAGGCAAATGAGATTCAGCCAGGGAAAAGAATGCTCAGTTCGATGACACCTACTATTGTAGAAAAAGATGGCAAGCTATTTATGGTCGTGGGCACACCAGGTGGATCGACTATCATTACATCTGTTTTTCAGACTATACTTAACGTCATCGATTTTGGAAAGAATGCACAGGCAGCTGTGAGCTTGCCAAGATTTCATCATCAATGGCTTCCCGACCGAATTGACGTGGAAACTAATGCGATTGAGAGCAGCTTACGAGATCTCTTAGTAAAAGATGGTTACATCATAAATCCGAGGGGAACAATAGGCCGTGTAGAAAACATTCTTATTCTTCCGAATGGAAAACTGCAGACGGGTGCTGATCCACGCGGAGATGATACAGCGAAAGGTTATTAAATATAAAAGAGCGGCTCGTTTGTTAATCCAAACGAGCCGCTCTTTTATTTATATGGAGAAGACGGGATGATCTTACATCATTCCACCCATACCGCCACCCATTGGAGGAGCACCAGCACCTACAGGATTTTCTTCAGCTTCGTCAGCCAATACACACTCAGTAGTCAATAACATTGAAGCAACTGAAGCAGCATTTTCTAAGGCTACACGAGATACTTTAGTTGGATCAATTACACCAGCGGCGATTAAGTTTTCGTAACGGTCTGTACGTGCATTGTAACCGAAATCTGCAGTTCCTTCTTTCACTTTTTGAACGATTACTGCACCTTCTATACCAGCATTGTTACAGATCTGACGCAATGGCTCTTCGATCGCACGTTTAATAATGTCAATACCGATTTGCTCATCTTCGTTGTCACCTTTAAGGTTTACCAAAGCTTCAGTTGAGCGAATAAATGCAACACCACCACCAGCGATAATACCTTCTTCAACAGCTGCACGAGTTGCATGCAAAGCATCATCAACACGGTCTTTTTTCTCTTTCATTTCAACCTCAGTAGTCGCACCTACATACAATACAGCTACACCACCTGACAATTTTGCCAAACGCTCTTGTAGTTTTTCACGGTCGTAGTCAGAAGTTGTTGTTTCAATTTGTGAACGGATCTGTGCAACACGTGCTTTGATATCTTCCACATTACCAGAACCATTGATAATTGTTGTATTATCTTTGTCAACTTGAACTTTCTCAGCTTGACCCAAGTAAGATAACTCAGCATTTTCCAATTTAAAACCTCTTTCTTCAGAAATTACAGTACCACCAGTTAAGATAGCGATGTCTTCCAACATTGCTTTACGACGGTCACCGAAACCTGGAGCCTTAACAGCAGCAACTTTCAATGAACCACGGATTTTATTAACAACCAATGTTGCAAGTGCCTCACCATCCAAATCCTCAGCAATAATCAACAATGGTTTACCAGTTTGAACTTGTTTCTCCAAGATTGGCAACAATTCTTTCATGTTGCTGATTTTCTTGTCGTAAATCAAGATATATGGATTATCTAATTCTGCTTCCATTTTGTCAGAATTTGTCACAAAATAAGGTGACAAATAACCACGGTCAAATTGCATACCTTCTACAGTTTTCACTTCTGTTTCAGTACCTTTTGCTTCTTCAACGGTGATAACACCGTCATTGCCTACTTTTTCCATTGCCTGAGCAATCAAAGCACCAATTACTTCGTCGTTGTTAGCAGAAATAGTAGCAACTTGTTTGATTTTATTGTTGTCTTGACCAACTTCTTGAGATTGAGATTTCAAGTTAGCAACTACAGTTGCAACAGCTTTGTCGATACCACGTTTTAGATCCATTGGGTTAGCACCAGCAGCTACAGATTTGATACCTGGAGCAACGATAGCTTGTGCCAATACAGTAGCAGTTGTTGTACCATCACCAGCTTGATCAGCTGTTTTAGAAGCAACTTCCTTTACCATTTGTGCACCCATATTTTCTAAAGCGTCTTTCAATTCGATTTCCTTCGCTACTGAAACACCATCTTTAGTAATTACTGGAGCACCAAATTTTTTCTCAATAATTACGTTACGTCCTTTAGGACCCAATGTTACTTTAACTGCATTTGCTAAAGTGTCTACACCTTTTTTAAGGGCCTCACGAGCCTCAACGTTATATTTTACTTGTTTTGCCATTTTTATTTGAGTATTTAGTATTTCTAGAAGCGTAATTAGAATTTGTTATAAAACCGTAAAGCCGATCTTATCACTAACCTACCTAATTTTACAACTCCACCAAAATAATCTATTGAATTTTTAATTGAGCCAAAAAGCTCTTTTTTTAATTAACCTTTTGGTATGAATTAGATAACAGCGTAAATATCGGACTCACGCATAATTAAGTACTCTTTTCCTTCGTAAGTAATTTCAGTACCTGCGTATTTTCCGTATAATACTTTGTCACCAACTTTCACAGTTAACGGTTCGTCAACTTTACCTGTACCTACAGCAACTACTGTACCTTGAGATGGTTTTTCTTTTGCTGTATCGGGGATATACAACCCTGAAGCTGTTTTTTCTTCTGCTGGAGCAGCTTCTACTACTACTCTGTCTCCGATAGGTTTGATACTTAATGCCATAATTAATTTACTTTTTATCTGTTATTGAATTTATTTTAATGTTATAATCGTTATAAACACATCATCTTTTATGCCAATTGTAAATATGAACCCTTATAAGACAATTTTTCACAGAAAACTAACATGCTGATCGACAAAAATTCATTTTGCTGTCACACTGTCATTTTTCCGTCTGCCAGTCTTACTTCTCTCTGTCGCCGCCCCGGTCAAGTAACCCGATAGATACGTTTTTCAGACGCTTCCCATCCAATGACCTGATGTACGAGCTTCTCAAAAATATTGAAAATAAATACTTAGCAATAAACCGAGTGTGGCGAGCACTTTCAGAGAAAAAAGAAAACATAAAAAAGCCCCGTTTGTAAAAACAAACGGGGCCTATATTCTTTTACTGACAACTATTTTTTAGCTTCTTCCGCCGGTTTAGTTGTAGGTGTAGTAGCTGGAGCTTTTTCTTGAGGTTGAGCAGGAGCTGCTTGCTCTTGTCCCGCAGGCGCACCAGCAGGTTTTTGTCCAGTACCTAAGTTCAATGGACCTTGTTGTGCTGGAGCCTCGATTTGACCGCCCAATCCACCTTTAGATGTACTTGGCGATGTACCGATAATATTTACACCTAAGCTAAATACCATAATGGCAATAACCATGATCCAAGTACCTTTCTCCAAAAAGTCACCTGTACGTTTTACCCCCATAAGATTTGTTCCACCTGAAAAACCAGATGACAAACCTCCTCCTTTTGGATTTTGGATTAAAACCAAAAACGCTAAAATAATACTAGCCAATATGATTAGACCGATTAATAATCCTTGCATCTCTTTATGTTATTAATTTAATTTCTTTTCTAATTCTGTTATGCGTGCCGCAAAGTAAGCATTTTTTTCTGGATATTTCAAAACTAATTTTTTGTAAACCTCTATTGCTTTTGGATATAAGCCTTGTTCCACATAGATCTTTGCGAGCGTTTCGGTAACAAGCGAATGCTGATCCTCCGAGCTTTTTCTGGCCTTGTTCTCCAAATCTAATTTTTCTGCTTGGAGGGGTTGAATCATAGGCTCTTCGCGAATAAACTTTTCAATTACCTCGTCAGTTTTACGCGGTATCTGAAAAGCAATGGTCGTTTTAACTTCATCACTTAACTTTGCTTCAGGTGATTGCAAATGAAAGATATTCTCCCGAATCTGTTGATCTAATAGCTGGGTATCCAATTTCTCATGAATTTTAGCGATATCGTCATTAGACGGCATCATTGGACCTAATGGAGATTTTACATAAGGCTGATAAGTGTCAGCATATTCCAATCTAGTTTTATGTAACCACCATAAGAAACTATAGGGCATCGTATCATCATCGTAAACAGAAACACGCTCTTGCCCATCACTCTCCTCGGCAACAGATTCCGCTAAAGCAGCTGTTACAATTGGAATCTCCTCGGCCTCTACATCGGCAATGACTTCTTGCTGCTGATCATTGGCCCTAAAGTAATCTTTTGCGACCCCGGCTTGAATCAAACGATCCAATTCATCAACCTCCACGATCTCCTCTTGTATTTCGACCACCCCTTCATCATTGTTGTTAAGCCTCTCTTCCATAATAACTTCATCTTGCGGCGTTATTGGCGTAGGCGCTACCACGGATTTACTATGAACAAATTCATACAGCCAACTTGGAGAGGATGCATAGAGCAAAGTAGAAGACAGATTCTGCACTGAACCATGTTTTCCAAAAACTTTACGTTCATAGACAAACCGTAAGCTCTGGGCATAAGGATATTTTTCAATCAATGCTAAAATAATATCTTCCTCTACAGTGTCCGGATGATTGATTGCTTGAAAAAAAAGCTCGTTATTGGTTAATGATATATTAAGATTCATCTTGAAAATAGAATTACCAATTAGCAAACGCTTTGTTATATATATCTTCAGTTAGCATCTGAATAATTTCCTTACCCAAAGTTTCTTCTTGTGCACTCTGAAGGTTTCCGGCAAACTCTTTAAATCGTGTAAAAGGCTGCTCAAAATCATCCTTCGGATTGATTTTATTATGATAGGTAACTTTAATCGTAATAGTCAGCCTATTCATTGCAGCTCGATCGGTCCCTGCTTCAACAGCCGCAGGACTTATTGAATACTCTGTAATAAATCCCTCAAAGGTAGCATCTCCATCTTGATTCACTTGGCTCAATCGAGATTGATTACGAATACGCTCTTTGAGAGCCTCCGTAAAGTTCTGACTTAATGTCGGATAAACCAAGGGAGCTATATTTTCGAAATATTGAATATTGACAGTTTTCATTCCTTCGGGAATGGAACCTCCGGTAAATCCATATTTTACCCCACAACTATTCATTATAAATAGAAAGATTGCTGTGAGAAAAGTATATAAAATTTTTTTTGACAACATCTGTAAACCTTAATCTAAATTTAAGTCTTTAATTTTTCTATACAAAGTTCTTTCAGAAATTCCCAGCTCTTGGGCGGCTGCTTTACGCTTGCCGCGATGTTTTTTCAAGGCCTTTTTTATCAAATCGGACTCTTTATCAACAAGAGATAAAGATTCCTCGACTTCTTGGGCATCCTGCAGGTATTCATCCTGTGAAACGGGATTTTTCAATACATTTGCAGTGTTTGCCGGAGAATGTATAGTTAAAGTTGGTGTCGCAGTATAATTTTCCGGTTCTGATTTCAATTGTGGTTCAATTTCCTGATACAATTGATTGATGTATGGCGAGTTTTGATCAAACGTACTGGAATCGACACCTTTTTGTATCAATTCAACCACCAGTTTTTTCAGATCAACCATATCCTTTTTCATATCAAATAGGACTTTGTACAATAAATCTCTCTCTGAAAAATCTTCCTTTCCACCATTATTTGAAGGAACTACCGCAGGCAAACTTGTACGTGATTCATTAGGCAGATAATTTTGAAGTATATGCGCATCAACAACACGTTCTTTCTCCAAAACTGCAATTTGTTCCGCAACATTTTTTAGTTGACGTACGTTTCCGGGCCAGCTATAGTTCCGTAACATATTCTGTGCATCTTCAGTCAATTGAACCCCCGGCGTACGGTATTTTTCAGAAAAGTCCACAATAAACTTACGAAATAATAAGTTGATATCCTCCGGCCGTTCACGCAATGAAGGTACACGCAACGGTACGGTATTCAAGCGATAATAAAGATCTTCGCGAAATTTACCTTTTTGTACAGCTTCAAACACATTCACATTGGTCGCAGCAACAACACGTACATTTGTCTTCTGTACTTTAGATGATCCCACCCGAATATACTCACCTGACTCCAATACCCGCAATAATCTCGCTTGCGTACCCAATGGCAACTCGCCTACTTCATCTAAAAAGATTGTTCCGCCGTCAACAACTTCAAAATATCCCTTTCTAGCCTCATGAGCACCAGTAAAAGAACCTTTCTCATGACCAAATAATTCGGAATCAATGGTCCCTTCTGGTATAGCTCCGCAGTTGACCGCAATAAAAGGACCGTGCTTACGTGAGCTTAATTGATGGATAATATGCGAAAAAACCTCCTTACCACTTCCACTTTCACCTTGTATTAATACGGAGATATCAGTTGGGGCCACTTGTCGCGCAATATCGATGGCACGATTCAACAATGGCGAATTACCGATAATTCCGAATCTATTCTTTATATCTTGGTTATCCATAAATTTCCTGTTGGAAATAAAACAATCTCAGTTTTCTTAATCAACAATCTTTCCCAATAACGTAGCGGAGGTACATGATTCAATAAGCACGTTCACATAGTCGCCTTGCTTAAATCGAGGGTCGATTGCAAATACCACTAAAGCATTTTGATCATTACGGCCACAAAAATCGAATTCAGACCTTTTTGAAAATCCTTCAATAAGCACTTTACAAACTTTTCCAACAAAATGCTGATAACGGTATAAACTATGATCGCGCTGTTTATTAATAACTTCTGTCAGACGACGTTTTTTTACATCTTCTGGAATATCATCCGCATATCTTTTCGCTGCCAAAGTACCTGGTCTTTCCGAGTAAGCAAACATATAGGCGAAATCATATTTGACATAATCCATCATAGACAATGTTTCTTGATGTTCCGCTTCTGTTTCTGTACAGAAACCCGTAATAACATCTGTAGAAATAGCACAATCAGGTATAATACGACGGATTGCGTCTACGCGTTCCATATACCACTCACGGTCATATGTACGGTTCATCAGTTCTAATACCCTGGAGTTTCCAGATTGAACCGGCAAGTGAACATAATTACAGATGTTTTCGTGTGAAGCGATCGCATATAGGACCTCATCGGTAATATCCTTTGGATGGGAAGTGGAGAAGCGAACCCGAAGAAGAGGGCTGACTTCTGCAACCATTGTAAGCAAAGTGGCAAACGTGACAGTTTCGCTCGGTTCCTCACCTTCAGCTACTGGAGCAGTAAATTTATAGGAATCCACATTTTGTCCCAACAAGGTAACCTCCTTATATCCCGCATTGAAAAGATCTTGGGCTTCCTTCACAATAGATTGTGGATCACGGCTACGTTCACGGCCACGTGTAAAAGGAACAACACAGAATGAACACATATTATCACAGCCACGCATAATGGAAATGAAGGCCGTTACACCATTTGAATTCAAACGGACAGGATTAATATCGGCATAAGTTTCCTCTCTTGATAATAAAACGTTGACAGCTTTAGCACCATCATCTACCTTATCAATTAGATTTGGCAGATCGCGATATGCATCTGGTCCCACCACAACATCCACCAACTTTTCTTCTTCTAAGAATTTCGATTTTAGACGCTCGGCCATACAACCTAGTACTCCAACGATCATTCCGGGATTTTTTGCTTTAGCAGCTTCAAATTCCTTTAAGCGATTGCGCACACGCTGTTCTGCATTTTCACGGATTGAACAGGTATTAATAAAAACAACATCAGCATCCTGATAATTCTTAGTAGTTTCAAATCCCTTATCCAACAAAATAGAAGCAACAATCTCACTATCCGAAAAATTCATTTGGCAACCGTAGCTTTCAATATACAGCTTGCGTCCATTACTTAAAGTCGGATCCTGTTCTAATAATAATGCCTCACCCTGACGAGATTCGTCGTGTTCCTTAGTGGTATGTGTTAAATCTAGCATAGCTCGATATTCAATAGAATATAATTTTTTTCATTTTCAATGAAATAACCAACGCAATTACCAAACTTTTCATGATCTGATCTAATGCCCTTAGTTGTTTTCAAAGACTACAAAGTTAGAAATTTAAATCCATATAATGACAGTTTGTCAGACAGAAATATAGTTTATGCTTTGTCAAATTTCCAAAAAAAAAGCGTCGATTAAATCAACGCTTTCTTATAACTCAAAATCAAATAAATCTGTTCCAGAAAATTATTCCCGAAACTATTTATTGACCTGCTTGTTGTTTTGCTTCTTTCTTCATTTGATCACCAGCTACAATCACGATTTCAACACGGCGATTTTGTGCACGTCCAGCTTCTGTATCGTTGCTTGCAATTGGTTCGGAGAAGTTTCTACCTTCGGTTCTGATACGTGAAGAAGCTAATCCTTTTGATACCGCAAACGCACGTACCGAATTTGCACGATCTAAAGATACCTTTTCATTTGCAGCTAATGTACCTACATTATCTGTATGTCCGATAACCAAGATTTCAGTACCTTGTTCTTTGTTCAAAGTTGTTACTAAATTTGCAATATTATCTTTCGCTGACGCTTTCAAATCCGATTTATTGAAATCAAATAAAATACCTGAATCAAACTTAACCACAATACCTTCAGCAGATTGTGTAACCTCTGCACCTTCAACGGTTTTAGAAATCTCAGCAGCCTGCTTATCCATTTTTTTACCGATCAATACACCTGCAGCACCACCGATAGCGGCTCCTGCCAACGTACCGATAGCCGTGTTACCAGCTTTACCGCCGATTAATGCTCCTAAAGCACCACCGGCAACACCACCAATTACACCACCTTTAGTCGTATTATTTGTATTTTGGATTGTAGAACAACTTCCAAATAACATAGCTGAGGTTGCAACAGTCAAACCTAATACAGCTAATTTTCTATTCATTTTCATATGTATGCTATCTAAGACTTTTAATATTCAAACTAAATACCGTTCTACTAAAATCAAACAAAGTGCCAAAAGATATTTTTATCAACTTTTTTGTTACAAAACAGCAAAAAAGCGCTATAAAACTTCTTAAAATGACGTTGATAAGCTACAAAATATTTCATCAATTTCGTCCACTCCTTTAAACAGCAAACAGTAGCCGAAGCAAAATGTTTTTACTTTTCTTGCGTCTTGACTTCAATATCGGGTAAAAGAGACCCTTTAGGTCTTCCTTTTGCATTAAAATCCTCCATAGACTGTTGCACATAATGCATTAGATCATACTGCCCCCAATGCTCAGCCAGATCGAATGATGGCCGATAACGAACCATAAAAGCATCTAATTCTGTGCTGTCCAGTTTCGTCAGATTTTTTACAGCTTCACGGGAAAAAATACGATCAACTTGCAATTCCTCTTTCTCCCTGTCCATAAACCGTCCAAAACGCTTCGCATTTTTAGCTTCCCTTCCAAAAAGATTATAAAGGGCAGTTGCAGGACTGCCTAAATAGGTTCCAAATTTATTTTTACCGCCATTATAAACTCCCTTTTTCCCGTAATTGCCCATAGCGTCATTTAATTCCGCCTCTTTAGACTTTCGCTCGACAACAACTGTTTCCAATCGAATGCCCTCCTGCAATTCGACATAGAACTCATTCAGATTTGTCAGAACAGTTTTTACGGGAGAATAACCAACTTTAGTGAAAGATAACGAGTCACCAACCGATGCATCTATGGTAAAAACACCGAAGGAATTTGTTAAAGTCGATCTGTGAGTCCTTAAGTTCAGAACAACCGCGTCACCAATACGATTACCATTACCTTTTTGCAATACCATTCCAGAAACTTTCTGAAGGTGTTGTGCCGTCGCCTCAAAACTGGTCAGTAACAGCAAGAATAGCCCCAATATTCCTAAATGTATATGTCTTATTTTCATTCTATTATTTCTCTTCAATTATCCCAATCGACTTACTTGTGGCATGCACTCCTACAAGTTCATTGGGTCAAACAGTCGCTTTCGCGAGAACAGTTTATAATTTATTTCACTCTTATGAATTGCCCGTTACACCTAACCTACTTTGCTAAAAGTAATAATAGTTTGACACTTGTACTGTTAAAAAAGTTTAAATATTCTTTCCTTATCACTTGTAGGGATAAAAAACAAAATTAGCACCTTCTGCAACGACAACAAATAAACACATATAATCTTTCGCTGGTTTATAGTTTTGGATAAAAGACGACTTGCGATCTTCCTGGATAATATCCATTTCTACAAACTCTTCCAATGTAGAAGCGTTTATTGTCCATTTCGTTTCCAATTCCTTGCGATCCAATATCACCTCGCCAACAGAAACTTCATGCTGATGAGCCACAAAAATTGGATAATCTGAATAACCTTCTTCCACAATCTCCAGTGCGACTTCACGGATTGATTCACTATAAAAATCGAGATCGACCTGCAAGCTTTTCAATGGACTTTGCTCTGTAGGCGGCGTATTCTCATCTCTTGCGGATCCCGAAAATAAATCTTCTACTTCCATAACTTTTACTTCCTTAATTCTAATAGAACAACATTCTCAACATGTTGCGTATGCGGAAACATATCTACCGGCTTGATACGTTTCACCTCATATTTTTCACCTAATAACACGAGATCTCTTGCCTGGGTAGCTGCATTACAGCTGACATAAACAATGCGCGGCGACTCCATTTCCAATAAACGAGCTACCACATCAGTATGCATTCCCGCACGTGGAGGATCTGTAATCACGACATCCGGTTTACCATGTTCAGCGATAAAAGCCGGTGTCAACACATCTTTCATATCCCCAGCATAGAATTTTGTATTCGTAATATTGTTGATGGATGAGTTGACTTTTGCATCTTCAATAGCAGTAGGAACATATTCTACACCAACGACTTCTTTTGCTTTCTTTGCCACAAAATTTGCAATCGTACCAGCACCAGTATATAGATCATAAACTAATTCATCACCTTTCAGATCCGCAAAATCACGTGTAATCTTATACAGTTCATAGGCTTGTGCAGAGTTTGTTTGATAGAACGACTTAGGTCCTACTTTGTAACGCAGCCCTTCCATCTCCTCGTAAATAAAATCACGACCGGCATATACATGAATATCCTGGTCAAAGATCGTATCATTACGTTTCTGATTTACAATATACAATAGGGAAGCAATTTGTGGGAACTTTTCCTTAACAAAATCCATCAACAATTCAACCTGCCCTTCTTCCGGATATGCAAACACAACGATCACCATCATTTCTCCTGTTGAAGAAATGCGAATAATCAAATTTCGCAATACACCTGTGTGTTCACGTAGATCATAGAAAGTCATACCTTGGCTGATCGCAAAATCACGAATGGTATTGCGAACTTCATTTGAAGGATCTTCTTGCAGAAAACAATGATCAATATCCAAAATCTTATCAAAACGTCCTGGCACGTGGAAACCCAGTGCACTCATTTCCAACTTCGAAGCATCCTCATCTACAGATGTCAACCATTTTTTATTGGAGAACGTATATTCTAGCTTATTACGATAGTATTCGGTTTGGGTTGAGCCCAAGATATTTTCCATCGAAGAAGTATCCACTTTTCCGATACGCGACAATGCATTGTCAACCGATTGCTGCTTAAATTTTAGTTGAGCATCGTAAGTCATGTGCTGCCATTTACAGCCGCCACAAACACCAAAATGTTCACAAAAAGGATCTACCCGATAGGAAGAGGCTTCTTTTAAACTGGTTATACGGGCTTCCGCAAAATTCTTCTTCTTGCGCATAAGCTCCACATCAACAACATCACCTGGAACAGCTTTTTCTACAAACAAAACCAAATCTTCGGTTTTTCCAACACCTCTACCCTCTTCGGCAATATCAATGATGGCAATATCTTTCAAGAACTTTTTCTCTTGCGGAATTCTTCTACTCATAGCTCGCAAAAATACAAATTTATAACGATTTTTCATCTGCATAAATGATTTATAGCCATTGATTATCACTGGCATAAACGAGTACCGGACAAGCTCATAAGTGATCATGCACAAAATCTGCTTTCTTATTAATAACCTGATGATAAGTTTCCAGCGAATAGAAACCTGAGGTCAGATTCGGACCTTGTTCGTACCACCTTCGGATGCGATACAGATAGTGTACCGATGCTGAACAGATTCCGACCAGACGCTGAACAGGAAAAACCTGGTCAAGGTCTGGTCAACAGCTGTCGCTTATTTGATCAGTCCCGAAGGCGGTCCGAAGCAGGTACGAATACAATTGGAAAACAGTAAACAATTTATCACAAAGGAATATTAACGAATATATTGCTCTTATATGGGAATCCTAAGAAAGTGAGCATGCAAAAAGATAACGTCGCGAATTAGAAAGGGGTGAGCGCGTTATAACAACCTTATTGGACGGTTGCCTGGACGAGATAAGGCAGAATTTCCTTCTGAAAGGAAATAAAGTTTTTGCGTACGTCTGCGTCAGAAACTGCAGTAAAAGCAAAAGAAAACACAATACTTTTACTTGACTTTATCAAAAAAGTCAATTTTTCTTCACTTACAGCTTCATTAATTTTTTCATTCTGAATAAAGGTACTTAGCAATAGAAATTCAAGATCTTCAGAAAGTGTTTTAAGATATTCCTGCGCGTTTGCGGATTCCCGGATAAACTCCCAACCAATCAACTCATTGCAAGCCGTATAGGTTAGCCTGCTTACCCGGAGAATAGTAGATGCCAAAAAGGAAGCCATATCATCTTCATATTTTGTCGTTTTCAAAATATCCTGTAGACTAGCTCGAAGATAATCCATTAGAATAGCATGCAAAATCATTTCCTTACTATCAAAATACTTATACACGGTCGCCTTCGCAATCTTAGCTTTTTTTGCCAATGTATTCACACTGGTTTTATGATAGCCGTTTTGACGAAAGAGCTCACGTGCTGTTCTTTTTATGGATTCAATGATGTAATCTGGTTCCATATACTTTAGATAGTACGAATGTTGAATGTCAGCTAAAAAGAATAAAGACTAAAAAGCATCACATTGTTCCCTTGCCATAGTATAGGGGAGAATAATGTGATGCCATACCCTTTACGAATATTAATTTATATTAATTCCGTCTCAAATTGAGACAAGAAACGTGTATCATTTTCAGAGAAAAGACGTAAATCTTTAATCACATATTTAAGGTTTGTGATCCGTTCAATCCCCATACCGAAGGCAAAACCGGAGTATTTTTTACTATCGATACCACAATTTTCAAGGACATTCGGATCAACCATACCACAACCCAGAATTTCTACCCAGCCAGAGTATTTACAAAGGTTACATCCAGCACCTTTACAGATTGTACAAGAGATATCCATTTCGGCCGAAGGCTCTGTAAATGGAAAATATGAAGGACGGAAACGTACCTTAGTACCTTCTCCGTACATTTCCTGAACGAAATGATACAAAGTCTGTTTCAAATCCGCAAAAGAAACATTTTCGTCTACATACAAACCTTCCACCTGATGAAAGAAGCAGTGTGCACGTGCTGAGATGGCTTCATTTCTATACACGCGTCCAGGCATAATTGCGCGGAACGGTGGTTTACCCGCTTCCATCAGACGCACTTGAACCGAAGACGTATGCGTTCTTAGTGTAATATCATTGCCTTCCTGTTTTTTGATAAAGAAGGTATCCTGCATATCACGCGCAGGATGCTCCGGTGGAAAATTCAGCGCAGAGAAATTATGCCAATCATCCTCAATTTCGGGACCTTCCGCAACAATGAAGCCCAATTTTTTAAAAATTTCAACGATTTCTTTACGAACTAAAGAAATTGGATGTCTAGACCCTAACTGAAATCCCTGACCAGGCAGTGTCAAATCACTATCCAATTCTTGGGATTTTTGCTTTTCCCCTGACCCAAACTTTCCTTGTGCTTCTTTGAATGTATTTTCCGCCAACTGCTTAAATTCATTCAAGACCTTTCCTAAAGTACGTTTCTCATCAGGCGTAACGGTTTTGAATTCATCAAAAAGATTTTTCACAATCCCTTTGGAAACCAAAAACTTCAATCTGAAATTTTCTACATCGGCTGAAGAAGAGGGCACAAATGCCTTAATTTCTTCAGTATACTGCGTAATTCTATCTTGCAACATAATTAGAGCAAACATAGCCAAAATTTCTGCCAAAAAGAAATTTTGCAATTCGGCTGACGGTCACGAAAAAACACAAAGAATAAAATAATCTCCTATATAGAACGGCCTAGGCTTTTATGCTAAAAATGTAAATAAAGTAAAAAGAGCAGACTGATGGGCCTGCTCCTAAATTTATCAATGTCTTTATTATTAAAAGTAAAGTCTTTACATAATCACAATTTCTTCAACTTAAAATGGCAATGGATTATCCTCTTGATCATTCTCCGTAAAATCAACTTCCACTTCTTTGTCTTCGACTTTCTGTGCTTGTGTATTTCCAGTATTGGCTGTACTAACACCGCCATTTGGTTCAAAGTCCGATTTTCTTCCCAAAAGCGTAAAGGTTTCAGCAACAACCTCCGTAGCGTAACGTCTAATACCTTCCTTATCTTCATAAGTACGCGTACGTAGTCGGCCTTCGATGTAAACTAACTTCCCCTTTGTTAGATACTTTACCGCCACGTCTGCCAACCCACGCCACATAACAATATTGTGCCATTCGGTTTGTTCTACTCTTTTCCCGTCCTTGTTATACGTTTCTGATGTAGCTAATGGAAAACTGGCAACAGAGACATTACCTTCTAAATAGCGAATTTCGGGATCTTTCCCAAGATGGCCCACTAAAATGACTTTGTTAACTCCTGACATAATTTAAAAGCATAAATGGTTAAAAATTTGATCTTTCCAAAAAGGTAAAGATCAACTTGTGTTTAGCTAATTTATCTAAATCTTTTAAAAATACATAATCCCAATTGGATTTTTTTTGAATTAGATCGCCTTCTAACCGCACTTCAAAAAAGGTCGCGTAGATATTCTGATGGCTCAAAACATGTTTTGTCTGAGTCTGTAATACCCGTAAATTAACATCCACTCCAAAGTATCGAATAAAATCCTCATCTTCAAGAAACTCCGGAATTGTCATCGGATGTTTTGATTCCAATAATGGAAACTCATACAAATTCTGCCACACATCTCCCTCTCCCCGTTTGGAAATCAACACCTTATCATCTTTTTTGAAAATAAAGTAATTGAAATACCGGTCTCTGCTTGCCTTTCCTTTAAGTTTAACAGGCAATTTATCCACTTCTCCTTTCAGCGCAGCATAACAGAATGGACGAAACATACAGACCTCACACAGGGGTTGCTTGGGCTTGCAGTGGATAGCCCCAAAATCCATAATCGCCTGATTATATAATGCAGGATGTACTTGATCGAGATTTTCTTTAGCTATAGCTGTAAAGATTTTCTTGCCTTCAGTAGAATTTATTGGGGTTTCAATACCATAATATCGAGAAAGCACACGAAATACATTTCCATCTAAAACCGCCTGAGCTTCATTATTAGAAAAAGAAGATATCGCAGCAGCTGTATATTCCCCTATACCAGGAAGAGTTATTAAAGTCTTGTAATCTATGGGAAAAACCCCATTATATTGGTCACGAACAATTTTAGCAGCTTTGTGCATATTCCTACCCCGAGAATAATAACCCAAGCCCTGCCAGAGATGAAGAATATCATCTTCCTGTGCATTCGCAAAATCAACAACAGTCTTAAATCGCTCTACAAAACGCAAATAGTACGGTAAGCCCTGCTCAACGCGAGTCTGTTGCAGAATAATTTCAGAAAGCCATATTTTATAGGGATCTTTTGTTTCTCTCCATGGCAGATCTCGCTTATGTTGCTGATACCATGCTTGCAGTTCCTCACTAAATATCATAAAGGCAAAAATGCATAATTTTTACCTAATCCAAGCATTCGATCATTCGAGGATTGGCCTACGAATGTAGGTGATCTGCTCATCTGGTTCTAAAATAGTATTTTCCAATGCGATGGAACCGGTATACTTTTCTTTCAATGCCTGATAGAGTCGCCCGTCATACGAAACTGCGAATCGTCCATCTGCTTTTAAATAAACAGGTAAATGTCTATTCCCCACATCAAAACAAAATTCTCCTACAACCGATAGGTTTTGGCTGTCAAGCAGCACACAAAGGCAGGGCAAAATATTCACTTGGATAAAAAGGTCACCCTGATGATAAATACATTGACCAGAACGCAATGCATTACCTTCATCTCGTTGTATCCGGACAATATTTCCTCTTCTTGTTTTGCGCTGAATAACCCGCTTATTGACTTCATAATAGGAAATGTCCAGAATATCAGTGTCACGGCCCAATTTAACATCATCAAAATCAGGGATGACATCAATTAGGATCTCATTGGATATCCCCACCTTATGCATACTTGACCCCTTCTATCCGCACTGTTTCCACCACTTTTCTGCTACTTTTTCGACCAGATCTCTTATCCTTAACGAGCTCCTTCTCCTTCTCCTTCTCCTTCTCCTTCTCCTTCTCCTTCTCCTTATCCTTCTCATTCTACTTATCATTATACTTATCATTATAATTCGACTTCTAGTTCTAATTATAATTCTCATGATATAGAAGAAAAACGAAGAAAAGATCAATAAA
>JALAGS010000198.1 GCA_022712315.1 Sphingobacterium sp.
ACTGTCGAAAAGGAAAACCTTGTCTTTATATACTTCCGAAATAAGTTGCTGCAATGGGATTAAGTGGACCTGCTGAAAATCTGCTATATGTTCTTCCGATGGGAGTATGACCTGAATGCAATAGGTCATCCCTTCATGTGGAGACTGGAGCATCTCTAAGAAATGCACTTGAAATTTTTGGGATTGCACGATATTATCCTGAATCCATGAAACGACTTCCTGATGGATCGTTTCTTCTGCGATAACGGAGACATTGTATAAAAACATAAACAAAAATACGCTATTTTTCGACTATAAAAAAGAATCTCAAGGGCAGAACGCCGATAAGTTTGAATATTACATTTAATTACTATATCTTGTAAAAATAAGGTTGCATTTCATGCAATTCCGTATTTAATTGCAATATTTGGAATAAATGATAAGGATGTATTTGGGATTATGAGGATGAAATTTTGGATAGGTTTATTTTTTTCTGCCATGATCATGTTGGGGTGTCAACGACATAGTGTTGATCCCATTCCAATAAATCAATTTTTTTCTACACCTGAAAAATCAAATTTTAAGATTTCACCAAATGGTCGATTTATCGCATATATCGGCCTGGATAATCATTGCAAAAATATCTATTTGATCGATTTAGTCCATCAGGATAGCTCCAAGCAGCTTACTTATCAAAATGATATTAATGTAAAATCTTTTGCATGGAACAATGATTCAAAAATTTCTTTTCTGACTGAACAATCCTCGCAAGACAGTTTACGTTTATATGCTGTGGATATCAATACAGAGAAAATTTGGCCTTTGGTTAAACCTGTTCGTGGACGATTCCGCTGGATTCATGCAATGACGACCGGGGGTGATAGTTTTATTGCGGGAATTAATGATCGAGATTCCTCGTTTTTTGATCTTTATCGGATTTATTTAGACGGACGGCCACGGGAATTAGTTTTGCAGAATCCAGGGAATATGAGTTCGTGGCTAGTTTCTAATGATGGGCAGGTACGATTGGCGGTAGCCAACGATTCAGTACAACAATCCGTGCTTTATAGAGCCTCCGAGAAAGAACCTTTCAAAGAGATTATACGATGTGATGTTGAAAGCAGTTTTACACCATTGGGTTATAAGGATAGTTCAAATGCTATTATTTATGCCTTATCCAATATAGAGCGAGATAAACTGGCTTTGGTCAGTTATGATCTGGCAAATCAAAAAGAGCTAGGCGAACTTTATAGCCATAAAGATGTTGACGTAAGTCCGGGGGGGTATTTCACTGAACAGAATAAGCTGTTGTTTGTAAATTATAGCACATCAAGACAGAATAGACATTTTTTTGATGACGCGACCAAAAAGAAATATGATCAACTATCGAAGCAGATCGATGGATTCGAATTTCAGGTATTGAACACAGATGTTTCAGGGGATAAGATCATTATTAAGACCTATACAGATGTGAATCCCGGTGGAATCTATTTTTATGATTTTTCGACGCAAAAATTAACGAAGCTAACAGATAATAATTCAGACCTAAAAGATAAGGAACTTTCACCAAATGAGTATATCACCTATACAGCACGCGATGGTATTCAGATTTCAGGCTATCTGACTTATCCGGTACACTCCAATCGCAAAGATCTGCCTATGGTTGTATTGCCACATGATGGACCTAATGGACGCGAAGTATGGGGATTTGACAATGAGGCTCAATTCTTGGCAAATCGGGGATATTTGGTTTTTCAGATGAACTATAGAGGTTCAACAGGTTTTGGTAAGAAGTTTTGGACGGCGGGATTTAAAGAATGGGGCGGGAAGATTCAGGATGATATTACCGATGGGGTGAAATGGCTGATCAAAGAGGGAATTGCTGATCGTGAACGTGTTGCTATCGTAGGTAAAGGTTTTGGAGGGTATTCAGCGCTCCATGCAGCTTGCTTTAATTCGGACATGTATAAGTGTGCCGTGTCTTATTCAGGATATACCAATCTATTTACCTATTTTAGGGATATACCGCCCTATTTTAAATCTTATGTACAGAAAATGTATCAGATCGTTGGAAATCCGATTCGTGAAGCTGAATTGTTCAAAAATATATCGCCGGTATTTCATTCAGATAAAGTAAAAATACCGGTGTTACTGGTACAAGGTGGAAAGGATCGGTTCAGTTCGGTAACAGATGCAAATCAATTTGTGCAGAAATTGAAGAATAATAATATTCCCGTGCAGTACATCTTAAAAGAGGATGAGGATAGAACATTTAAGCGAGATGAGAATGTCTTTGGTTACTATAACGAGTTGGAGCGATTTTTGGCGAAATATCTTGTAGACTAAAGGCAGCAGATTATGAAAGCAGAGAAATATAGCTATCGAAAAAACTACGGCCTGTTATTGATGTTTTTCATTGTAATCAGTGGTCTGTATATATTTGCCCTTTTTCTTTCCCGCAATTATACGGAGTCACATATTAAAAATGAATTTACCAACCGGAAATCGGAAATATTCGATCAAACCTTAGTCCCTTTCAATGATTTCTTTCAAAATAGAATTCCTGAGGTTTCTTTTTATCAGGGTTTTTTGGATTCAGTACAAGCGGGAAAATATGCTTATAGTATATTAAGCTCGTATCCTTTTGTTCGGGAAATCGGTTTTTTTGATTTGCAATTTAATAATGATCAGAATCTGAACTACGGTTTTATTGTTAATAATCTTAGAATTCAGCCAAAAACCATTACTTTTTTTACCGTTTCTCGATCTGGGTTGAATAAAAATACGATTCGGGATCGTGGGCAGATGGGGTTGCATTCCGAGGAGATTAATAATATCGGCGTTAAGCTAGCAACTTATATCGACAAATTGCAGCCGAATGCTAAACTTTCTGATAAGGACATCTTAAAGGTCTTTTATACCATACGACCTGGACAGATTACCTACCTGAATATTCCAAGGGTCAACGACCTGATTGTCTATAAGTCCATTATGGAGGGTAATTTGGACCATACGGTAGGCTATGAACAGGATATGTTTAATTTTCAGATCGATCCAATGTATCTGGAAGTGAAAAATAGCTATTCAAATCTTTATGAGAAAGTTGAAATAGTTCCGTTAGTAGGCGCTCCGATAACGCCGGAAAATGATGAAATTTCTACGGAGATGCCCTTGCCTGGAGCATTAGCGGATTATAAGCTTCTTTTTAGGTCGAGCAAAAGTTTTCTTTCTAAGGAGATAAACCGTAGTTTTTGGCCTGTATTGGGAGGAGTGTCCCTGATTTATATTATTTTAATTGCAATACTATATTTAATTTATAGAAATTTAGAAATTAACGGAAGACTTTTTAAATTGCAGTACGATTTTATCAATAATCTTACCCACGAGTTTAAGACGCCTGTAAGCGTTATTAAAATTGCTGGTAACAATATTAAGAGTGCGCAGGTACTCTCTGATGAAGAACGGAAGATGTATGGAAATATATTGGATCAAGAGGCGGATCGATTGAATAACTTGATGAACAAGCTCCTTTCGTTTAGTCAGATCGAAAATAAAACCATAAAATTGAATAAAGAGGAAGTTGATTTGGAGGAATTTACCGAAAATCTAGTAGCTTCGTCAAGAATAAAATATTCGGATTTCAAGATTAGCACAAAAATTGATGTAAGGACATCAATGCTTGCGGATCCGGTACTGCTGAGCAGTGTGTTTCAAAATATGATTGATAATGCCTATAAATATTCGAAAGCGGGGCATAAAATCTTGGATATTGCGATACAACAAAACAAGAAGAATTTTGTTATCACTTTTAAGGATGAAGGAATAGGAATTGAGAAGGCCGAGTTTAACAATATCTTCAAAAAATTTTATAGAATAAAAAGTCAATATAATCAGCAAGGAAGTATTGGGTTGGGCTTGGCTTTCTGTAAAGAAATTACTGAATTTATAGGCGGTGATATTACAGTAAAAAGTCAATTGGGACAGGGAACCACCTTTACCTTGGTATTTCCGGTTTAAAAATAAATTTAAATATGAATAAAGACATCACTGTTGCTGTTATTGAAGATGATGAGAACCTACGGTTCTTGGTAAAACATCGGTTGGAATCCGAAGGCTATCAGGTCATCCAGAGTGGAAATGGGAATGAGGCGGAAAGTTTGATTTTGGAAAAAAGACCAGATGTGGTTTTGTTGGATTGGATGCTTCCAGGAAAAGAAGGCAACGAGATCTGTGAAGATGTCCGTAAAGCCGGGTTTGAGAATATCATTATCATGATGACAGCTAAATCTCAAGATGTAGACAAAATTGAAGCCTACAGCTTTGGTGTAACTGATTACATTAGCAAGCCATTCAATATGGATGTACTGATTGCTATGATCGACAATAAGGTGAAATTTTTCTTACCTAAAAACAGTCCGGAAGTTTATAAGTTCGGTCAGACGGAGCATCATCCCAATATTCATTCCCTGATACGTGACGGAAGGAAAGTGGAGCTGACGATCCTGGAGAACCGGATTTTACTACATTTTTTGCAAAACTTAGGCCGAGAGATTACGCGTGAAGAGTTAATGGAGGTTGTTTGGGGCTATAGCTCAAATGTCAACACTCGGACTTTGGATATGCATGTGGTCCGTTTAAGGAAAAAGATAGAGACCAATCCAGATAAGCCACATTATCTACAAACGGTGCGAGGCTTGGGGTACAAATTTGTTGATGAGGAAGAGATTTAATTATATTTAACAGGTAAGAATTTGTTTTGTTGAAAACAATTATTATCTTCGTATAGATTGAAAGCAAGACCATGTTTCCCGACGAGGGTAATATGGTCTTGTTTCTTTTTTAAAATGTAGAAAATAAGAAAAAAGATAAAATTATGGCAGAAGTAACTTATTTTACGGAAGAGGGATTGCGTAAGCTTAAAGAAGAATTGGCTTATCTGAAGACGGAAGGAAGGTCTAAAATTGCCAATGCGATTGCAGAGGCGCGAGACAAAGGTGATTTGTCAGAAAATGCAGAGTATGATGCAGCGAAGGAAGCTCAAGGGCTCCATGAGGCTAAAATTGCCAATTTGGAGAACACGTTGGCTACCGCTCGTTTAATTGATGAGTCTAAATTGGATACATCTAAAGTTTTGGCATTATCGATTGTAAAGATCAAGAATAAGAAGAATGGTGCTGAAATGACCTATCAATTGGTTGCAGAGTCAGAGGCAGATCTTAAATCTGGTAAAATTTCTGTTAAGTCTCCTATTGCCCAAGGTTTGTTGGGTAAATCAAAAGGTGATACAGCTGTGATCGAAGTTCCAGCAGGTAAAATAGAATTCGAGATCGTAGAGATTTCAAGATAGTATATATGTCGGTTATGTGCGGTACGCCATAACCGCACATCGATAAATTAACTTTATATTAAGAAGGTCGTGATATAGCAATCGCGACCTTTTTTGTTTATATTTGTTGAACAGTAGAACAACAAGGTATGGAAAAGTTTCCGGTTAAAATTTTAACCGCTGCCTACCAAAGACTTCGAGTCTTCGAGTTTGTCTGCTGATTATTGTTTAAAAGATTTATTCCAAGATTAGAATAATATGTCGACAATTTTTTCAAAAATCGTTGCTGGAGAGATTCCAGCATACAAAGTGGCAGAAAGTAATGATTTTCTAGCTTTTTTGGATATCAGCCCATTAGCTAAGGGGCATGTTCTCGTGATACCCAAGAAAGAGACAGACTACATTTTTGATATAGAAGATGATGAATATATGGCGCTTTGGGTCTTTGCAAAGATTGTGGCTCAAGGCATCAAAAAGGTAATTCCGTGTGTAAAAGTCGGTGTAGCCGTAGTTGGCTTGGAAGTCGCTCATGCACATATACATCTGGTGCCTATTAATAAGATTAGTGATTTAAACTTTGCTGGACCTAAATTGAGTTTGGGTGAGGACGAACTTCATCAAATTGCGACGACTATTCGGGAGTCTATCGTCAGCATAACTGCACAAAATCAATAATTAGAATAGATTATATTACACTTGATTTACGTTCGTTTTTTAGAAGAATGCTATATTTGTACTTTGTTGTTTCAAAATTGTACGAAAATAGGCGTGGAATCTGTTCTAAAATAAGGACGCAACATTGATTTTTACTAAAGGTTATGCATGAACTTTTGTTGTCATTTCAACAATTATTGAACCCGGAGGAGCTATTAAGCTCTGGAGGGTTTTATCTAGTTATCTTAATTGTATTTGCTGAGACAGGTCTATTTTTTGGATTTTTTCTACCTGGTGATTATTTGTTATTTCTTGCAGGATTATTTTGTGCGCTAAATAAGATTGACGTTAGTATATACACGCTTTGTCTGGGCTTGTTTGTAGCAGGAGTACTGGGGAATTTTACGGGCTATTGGTTTGGTTATCGAGCCGGGCCAATGCTATTTAAGCGAAAAGACAGTTTCATCTTTAAGCGAAAATATGTTGTGATGGCCGAAGAGTTTTATCATAAATATGGTGGAACAGCTTTAATTATAGGAAGATTTGTTCCAATAGTTCGTACTTTTGCACCTATCTTTGCTGGAGTTGTAAAATTAGATTTTAAAAAGTTCGTTCTGTATAACGTCGCAGGGGCAGCGATCTGGGTATTAGTGCTGACACTTTCAGGCTATTTCTTGGGTATTGAATTCCCTTGGATTATACATTACGTAGAATATGTTGTCGTTGGTATGATTGTTATCGCATTTTTACCGATTGCAATAACATTGCTTAAAAAGCGTATAAGAGATAAAAGAAACAAACAAAATATACAGTAAATTAAAAAATGAGTAAACAAAACCCTTGGCACATGGTTTCTCCAGGTGAGAATGTGCCAAATGCCGTAAATGCTATCATTGAGATTACAAACGGATCCAAAGGAAAGTATGAATTAGACAAAGAAACTGGTTTGTTGCTTTTGGACAGAGTAATGAGTTCATCTGTCGTTTATCCTGCCAATTATGGTTTCATTCCACAAACTTATTGCGACGATAAAGATCCTTTGGATATTTTAGTGATTTGTTCAGTTGATATTTTACCATTGACATTGGTTGAAGCACAGGTTATTGGTGTGATGAACATGGTTGATGGTGGAGAACAAGATGATAAAATTATTGCGGTAGCTAAGAACGATCCAGTTTTTAATTACATTAAAGATATCGATCAACTGCCTCCGCATACAATGAAAGAGATCGTACAGTTCTTTGAGAGTTACAAAGCGCTTGAAAAGAAACATGTCATTGTTGAAGGAGTCAAAGGACGTGAAGAAGCACAAAGAATCTTGATCGAGGCTATCGAGTTGTACAAAAAAGAATTTGTTAACAAATAACCCCAAGCATGGCGCTCGATATATTTTGGACCTTTTTTTTAGTATTAGCCAACGGCTTTTTTGTCGCGGCAGAATTTGCTATTGTCAAAGTCCGAGTCTCCCAAATTGAAGTTCAGGCAAAAACAGGCAGCAAAGTTGCTACGATAGCCAAAAGTATAACGGAGCATTTGGATGGTTATTTGGCCGCTACACAATTGGGGATTACACTTTCTTCGCTAGCTTTAGGTTGGGTAGGAGAGGCTGTAATGACCCAAATTGTGCAGGGGGCTTTAGGTTTTTTCGGTGTTGAATTGACAGGTACAATCGCGACCAATGCAGGACATGTGCTGGCTTTTACGATTATTACTGTATTACACATTGTATTTGGGGAGCTCGCCCCTAAATCCATTGCGATTCAAAAACCTGTTGCAACAACGATGAAAATTGCGGTTCCATTGCAATTTTTCTACTTTATCTTTAGACCATTTATTTGGATTTTAAATGGCTTTGCTAATTTTCTATTGAAAATTTTAGGTTTTGAAGTGACCAAAGGTGAGTCTGCTCACTCTTCTGAAGAACTGCAATATCTTTTGGATAAAGGTAAGGAGTCTGGTGCGTTGGATATTTCTGAGCACGAGCTGATTAAAAATGTATTTGATTTTAACGAGCGTATCGTTAAGAATATTATGGTGCCACGAACCAAAATTGTGGCAGTGGAAGTCACCGCAGATGCCTCTGAACTAATTGAAACCATGACTGAAGAGGGATATTCTAGACTTCCAATATATGAAGACAACATCGATCAGATCGTTGGTATTGTTCATACAAAGGATATTCTCCCGCTCTTAGCAAAAGGAAAAGAGGTTGTCATGAAAAATATCATGCGTAAACCTTATTTCATTCCTGAAACAAAGAAGATCAATGATCTTATGGCTGAGTTTCAGCAGAAACGTCTACAGTTGGCCATTGTATTGGATGAATTTGGCGGTACTGCAGGTATGGTTACTTTGGAAGATATTGTAGAGGAATTGGTTGGCGAGATTCAGGATGAATACGATGAAGAAACTCCAGTTGTTGAACGTATTTCGGAAACGGAATATATGGTCGATGCGGGGGCTAGTATTCATGATGTGAATGAATTTCTTCCTATTGAATTACCGGAGAGTCAAGACTACGATACCATGTCGGGTTTGGTGAGCGAAATCTTCGATAAAATACCCGAGGTTGGTGAGCGGAAAGAGGAATATGGTTATGTATTCACGATTATCCGGAAAGCGCAGCAGAATATTGAGTTTGTCAAACTAGAATTGGTCGAATCGGCCGATGACGATACTACGGAATAAGGTAATAACGAAAGTAAATGCAGTTATTTTTTACACCGGATTTAAATCCTTCATTAAAAAATTTTATCCTTAGTGAGGAAGAGAGTAAGCATGCCATTCGTGTGCTTCGTATGAATAATGGAGATCATTTACATCTTATAGATGGTCGTGGTGGCTTATACGAAGCTCAAATTATTGATCCTCATCCCAAACGTACCGTTCTTACTATTTTAAATGTCAAGGAGGACTATCAGCAGCCTCGGTACCATCTGCATATTGCTGTTGGTCCCACAAAGAATATCGATCGTATTGAATGGTTTTTGGAAAAGGCGACTGAAGTTGGAATTCAAGAAATAACACCAATTATTTGTGAGCATTCCGAACGAAAAGAAGTCAAACTAGATCGTCTGAATAAAGTGGTTGTGGCAGCCATGAAACAGTCACTGAAAGCTTATCTTCCCAAACTCAATCCAGCTGTCTCGTTTAAGCAATTTTTGAAGAATATTCCAAATGAAGGAGTACAGAAGGCCATTGCACATTGTGTAGATGCTGAAAAGAAGTATTTAAACCAGATTTTGGTACCTGCTCAACACTATATTATCCTAATCGGTCCGGAAGGCGATTTCTCTGAGGAAGAAATTGATTTGGCACTGGAAATGGGGTTTTGTCCCATCTCACTGGGTGAAGCCCGCTTAAGGACTGAAACAGCTGCTTTAGCAACCTGCATGGAAGTTTCCCTATTAAATCGATAAGAAGAAAGGAAAAGCCACCCGACTGTGCTATATTTAGCTGTGAAAGATCTTTGAGCATGATCTAACCATGCTGAAATACACACTGCTTTATTTTATTGGTTCGGCATCCACAATCTGAATTTCAGCATTCCCCTTAAGTGGATCTTTGGTAAAGATCATTTTTCCCTTTAATTTAATAGGATCTTCGGAGAATTTGATTGCAGCACCTTTTAACGTTACTTCAACCATTGGCGGTATGCCATTGGAACCGCAGAATTGGCATTGCATAACAGGCAACACAGACATCATAAAGTTTTTGTGGTTTCTGCCGCTGTGGAGGGGAACCATATAACCAGGTAATTCAACTATTTTATTTTCAAGCGCTTTAAGTTCTTTTGGATAGAAAGGAGTATATACTTTCTTTGCGCCATTATAAGTTACTTTATAGGCCATCTTATCAATAGCTTCCCATGTTTTGTTCATCATAGGTGTATGGTCCGGAACATCCGGATTACTGCCTATTTGAGCTTGGGATTGTAGCGTACAAAATACTATAAATATGAATACTGAGATTATTTTTTTCATTGCTAATTTTATTGTTAAGAATCGAGAAGTTATTTGATGATTCTTTATTCCTGAACATTGATTTTAAAATTTACTTATTTGATAGCGTTCCAGAAATGCTTGTCCTGTAGGCTTTGATTGCTGGAATAAGTGCAGCAAAGATACCGATTATACAGGCAACAAGCAAAAACACCAATTCTTTGGGATGGAGTTTAAAGGCCTCGATGAAATCTGCACTTTGACTCGTTTGATTACTGATATAGTAGAGTGCCAAATGTGCCAGGATTAGTCCGATTAATCCGCCAACGATTGTAATTGTTAGGCCTTCAAGGAGCACAATAGTCAGGAGTTTTGCCTTAGAAGCTCCCAGCGTACGCATGATAGCAAGGTCATATTTGCGCTGCTTTAATGCGTTGTATAGATTAATAAAGACACTTAAGCCGGCAATGAGCATAATCACATAGGCGAGAATCGATAGAGAATCTATCCCAACGCCTAATAGCGAAAATAGACGTGTACTTTCCATAGCAGGAGATGCTGCCTGCATGTCTGTTTGTTGATCAATCAATTTTGGTAATATGCCAATAGCTGCGGGTGATTGATATTTTACTAAAATGGCTGTTATTTCTAACCCGCTTTGCTTCACCATGTCTGCGCCAATAGATTTCACAAATACACCTTCCTCTTCGTGGTCACTATGATCAGCATGTTTATGCTGCGCTTTTTCGTCAATGATATCTTCACCATGGTGATGGAGGTGGGCGTTGACAGTCTCTTCTCTGTCCTCTTCACGTTCACGAAGCTCTTTCTGTAGTGGGGTTTCTTCGTGGTCATGTGTATGTGCGATCCCATGGACATCCCAGACACTTTCTAAGTTGGTTAATATTAGGTTATCCGTAATGTTGTTATTATGCTTTAAAATGCCGACTATAGTAAAAGGATGTTCATCATGATGATGGCCATCTTTGCTCAAACCATGTGAACTATGGATTTGATCACCTATTTTGAGCTGCTGTTTTTTTGCAACCTGGTCACCAATGACTGCTTCAAAATTATTTTGCCAGATACGGCCTTCACCAATAGATGTTTCATAGATGGACAGGAAAGAAGAATCCGTTCCGACGATACGGTGTCCCTTGAAATTGTCACCTAAAGATAAAGGGACGGCTAGCCGGACAAGTGGATTTTGACGTAATGGATCCAGTTCATCCAGCGGAATGTTGCCTGTTGGATTGTCGATATGATAAACACTAGAAAGGATCAGCTGAAGAGGACTTCCTTTCGCACCGACGACTAAATCAATATTTTTACTGTTGTTGTCAAGTTGCTTTTCAAAAGTTTCTCCGGTAATTGAAAGCACGGCAAGGATGGAAATTCCAAATGCCGTTAGTAAGATGCTGAGAAGGGCCGAGCCAAACTGTCTACTTAAATTTTTCCAAACCAATTGTATCGTGTTCATAGCAGATTTTAAAACTAAAGGGTGACGCGTAAATAAAGTGAAAAATTATTTTAAAAGGTACATTTTGGAGAACTGATCTTTTATTCTCTTATCGTGTGTTGTGATCAATAAAGTTGATCCAGCAGTATCAGCTATCGATAGAAGGAGTTCTAATACCCTATGGGTATTGTTGTCGTCCAATGCAGCCGTTGGCTCATCAGCAATCAATAAGGCTGGTTTATTGATGACACTGCGCGCAATAGCTGCACGTTGCAACTGACCACGGCTCAATTCGTTTGGATAAGCGTTGCTTTTTTCCTCCAATTGCAGCTGTTTAAGGATGATATTGATAGCGTTTATTTCTACTTTTTTTCCGGCCAAAGACTGCGCTAATTTAATATTTTCTAATAACGTTAAATTTCTCAGAAGGTGGGCCTCCTGAAATATGAAACCAATATATTGCGACCTGAACTGATCCAGTTTACTGTTGGATAATAAGGATAGATTTTGGTTATTTATGTTGACCTGACCTGTTTCTGGTCTTGACAAGCCGCCTAGGATATTAAGTAAGGTCGTTTTTCCAGAACCTGAATCACCTAATAATAGTGTATGTTGACCTTTTTCGATGTAAATATCTGGAAATTCAATTGACGTTGAATTTGGATACTGAAATGATAACTGTGTAGTCGATACGATTGGAGTGTTCATGGG
>JALAGS010000199.1 GCA_022712315.1 Sphingobacterium sp.
ACTGTGTAAATAATTAACTTTAACTAATTAAAAAAATATGTTGTCAATCGAAGAAGCTTATACGGGGATTCTTGAACCGGGATTAATTCAGGAAATAGAGAAAAATGCACTTCTAAAAACTTTCCATGAAGGTGATCTCATCATTGATACCAATCAATATATTAAATCTATGCCGCTCCTTCTCGACGGCGCAATAAAAATTGTGCGCGAGGATGAAGATAAAGGCGAATTGCTGCTTTACTATCTAGAAAAAGGGCAAACATGTACGATGTCCATTGCCTGTTGTCTAGGGAATAAAAAAAGTGAAATCCGCGCCCTCGCGGAGAAAAACACAACTGTAGCGATGATCCCCAATGAACTTGTCAATCTTTGGATGGGAAAATACCCTTCGTGGCGAAATTTCATCATCTCGAGCTATTCAAGCCGCATGGAGGAAATGTTACAAGCCATTGACAGCTTAGCTTTTTCCAATATGGAAGAACGAATCATCAACTATCTCCAGGCGAAGGTAAAACTGAATGACGACCGAATACTAACACTTACCCACCAAGATATTGCATCCGACTTAAATACCTCCCGAGTCGTTGTCTCTCGAATCTTAAAAAAACTGGAACAGGAAGATAAAATTGTGCTGCTTCGGAACGAAATTAGGGTATTGGTGTAATGAGCAAAACATTCGTATCTTTAGCTATACGTAAATTTTCGACAGGTATTAATATAGTTTTTAGATGAAGATAGAAAAATTAGGATTTATAGGATTAGGAAACATGGGATACCCCATGGCTAAAAATCTAGAAAAAGCAGGATTCCCCCTTTCTGTTTACAATAGAAACAAGGCTAAAACAGCAGGCTTTGAAGAGCAATCAATTATCAGAGAAGATATAGGTGAATTAGTCGATCATAGCGACATTATATTCTCCATGCTCACAAATGATGAAGCAGTCAGCGAAGTATATGAAAAAATCCTACAAAGGGAGATCAAAGGCAAATTATTTGTCGATATGAGTACAATCTCTCGTGAACGCTGTATTTCAATAGCCACTAAGCTAAAAGAAAAAGGCGCTGCTTTTATAGATGCTCCCGTTGCCGGCAGTACCAAACCAGCGACTGAAGGTACGCTTATTATTATGGTCGGTGGTGATCCCGAAGACCTTCAACGCGCCAGACCATACCTCGGACGGATGGGCAAATCGATTAAACATCTTGGGGAAAATGGCCTGGGGATTGCCGCCAAACTTGCAATCAATTATTTCCTTTCCACTATCTATCAAGGCCTCGCGGAGACGATCTTATTTTCAGATAAACTGGGAATTCAACGAAGCGATATGCTCGAAATCATCAACGATAGTGCCAGTGGCAGTGGTGCAACAAAGGTAAAGACTCCCTTACTTGTAGAAGAAAACTATAGTGCTGCTTTCGCGCTGGATCTTATGCTGAAAGATATCCGGCTGGCTCAACAGGCAGGCGCTGACTATCCGCTTTTGAAGACCTTACTTGAGACCTACGGAAAAGCACATGACAATGGTTTCGGACAGCTCGACGTTATTGGCATTATTGAATCTATAAAGTCTTAATTTTCTGCTTATATATCGAGAAACAACAATCTGCTATTAAAAGTTAATTTAGTTGGGATCGCGTGAATAACCGAGCGCAGCGAGCTCATGAACACAGATAAAACATACACGAGTGAATAACCGAGCGCAGCGAGCTCATGAACACAAATAAAACATAGACGAGTGAATAATTATTACGTATGAAAACAGTTATGACACTATTTGTGCTAACAATGGTCACGATGACTACACAGGCACAGCAATTAAAACAGGTCTCTTATCGAGACGGCGAACAGCAACTTAATGGAATGGTAACCGGCAATACGGCGAAAAAAGGACCTGGCGTCTTAATTCTTCCCGCGTGGAAAGGCATTGACAGCGAAGCGAAACAAGCGGCATTGCTTCTTGAAAAAGAAGGGTACATCGCGTTCATTGCCGACATCTACGGAGAGGGAAATATTCCCTCGGACAACACCGCAGCTTCGAAAATTGCCGGCCATTACAAGACAGACTACAAAGCTTATCAGCATCGCATAATGCTCGCTTTAGAACAACTGAAAAAAGAAGGTGCTGATCCGACGAGAATTGCAATCATTGGCTATTGTTTTGGAGGTTCAGGAGCGTTAGAAGCCGCGAGAGCCGGATTCCCCGTCAATGCAGTGATCAGTATCCACGGAGGCCTATCCAAAGCTACCGATAGACCCAATGGCTCAATTAAAACAAAAGTACTCATTGAGCACCCTGCAGCCGATAAGAGTGTATCAAAAGAAGATTACGATGGGTTGGTCAAAGAATTAAATGAAGGAAAAGCAGACTGGCAAATAATCACCTACGCAAATTCTGGACATACATTTACCAATCCCGAGTCACAAGAATATAATCCAGTGATGGCTAAACGTGCCTGGGACCATACCTTATTATTTCTGAAAGAAGTATTAAATTAACTAATAACCAACAACAGCAATATCCACCCAAATGAGTCATAATTTGAGGCTATCAATTTCCCCCTTTATCATTCAGTTGCTGCTATTGCTGTTGTATAGTTCCTTCGCACAATCTCAAACCGTAAAATCCCTAACAATAGCTAGCCCTACACAGGCAGTTCTGTTTGTAACCAATGACTCCGATAAATCAACTGATTTTATCATGCGTCTACACGAAAAAAATGCTGCTGCGATTTTCAAGCAAGTGCCTTTTAGCACAACAAAGTTACTGGTCACAAAAACCGATGCAAAAAAACTTACATTTATCGTTAAAAATCACCAATGGACCATCGACGTATTGTCATTAAAGCAACGTCATACCATGATCTTGTTTGATGGATTAGCCAAACCCAAGATCATATACGATAGTAATACCTATCTGGCAGCAGCCAAACCCATATTAAACACCAGCACACAAATTGCGTCAACGAAAGCTTCGGCACAATATAATGCCTCACATTTCTTTGACTCAATCGCACAAGTCCAATTTATTCCAACCAGGCAATATGCAGCGGCTATTATAGCCAACCCCGCTCTCCCTCTTTATTACAGTCAGCGTAAAAATAAATGCGACGGCACCTATGTCATGCAGCAGTTTTCTGGCGAAAATGAGGTACAATCCGGTGCAATTATGACGACTGTTTATGAAGAAGGCAAAGAGCTCACATCCAACCATCTTTCTGGCGGAAATAATTATTTCAGCAAAAGATTCTATAATCAATTAGGACTTATCGACTCCATACAGTACCTTCAAAATAGTAAATGGAGCAGCAGTACAATTTACAGATATCTCCCCAATGCTATTGTGTCCTACGACCCCACATTACAATCAGCGATGATATACCACTTGGACAGTAAACTTCAGGTTATAAAAAGTGAATCCATTCATTTTGTCTATCAACGGATAGACTGGGCCATTTATCAGTATGATGAACAAAATCGAATTGTCGAGGAAATTTCCGGCAGAAATGACCAGGTAGAAAACCGTGCCCACTATCTGTATAGCAACCCGGAAACAAGTGACTACTCGCGGCGCCAAACCTTCGATCAAAGCTATCGACTGACAGCCGAAATCAAGCGATCATACCGAGCCAACGAAACAATTGATGAATTTTATTATGAGGGCGTCTTACAGCAAAAATCAATTGTAAAAGATCTTGGCGACTGTACCTATGAAAGTCTGATTTATAACAAGGAGGGCCAACTCACGGCAAAATACAAACAAGCGAGAAGGAAGATGTAAATACTTACTGAAAAACTGCTATTGCCGGATGAATAAAGACCTCAGTTTTTACAAAAAATGTTTCGATGAAATCCTGTAAAAAAGCAGAAAAAAAATATTTCAGCATTAATTTTGATAGGGATAATAAAACACCGAATTGAGAAAACGAAAATTGATCAGTCAACATCACCCAATACTTTATTTTTTAGCAGTATGGGTCAGAAGAATACATAGAAAAGCCCTATGGCTATTAGACAACAAAAAATATACAGCAGCTAAATCAGCTGAAAAACTCCCCTTCCGTATCAAAAAACACCAGTCTGTATTATTGAAGAAACTGGGAGAAAACAATATGCAATTGCAGATTAATAAAGTTACCAATCTGAAAATTGCTGCAGCACAGATTAACAGTATTCTGATCAGACCGACGGAAACCTTTTCTTTTTGTAAACTCGTTGGTCTACCAACCGCAAAAAAAGGCTACTTGCCAGGAATGGAATTATCTTTCGGTGAAGCAAGGGCGGGTATCGGCGGCGGGATATGTCAAATATCCAACCTCATCCATTGGCTTGTTATCCATAGTCCACTCACCGTCAACGAACGTTATCATCATTCCTTTGACCCTTTTCCTGACGATGGCCGTGTCTTACCATTCGGTAGCGGTGCTACTGTGTTTTATAACTATCGTGATTATCAATTCACCAACCATACACCCTACACTTTTCAAATCAATCTATGGTTTACAGAGAAATGTTTAGAAGGCGAATTACGAATTGATCAAGAACTTGATTTTGCATACCATGTCTTCGAAAAAGAACATCAATTTCTGAAAATAGACAATCAATTCTTTCGGAAAAACGAGATCTGGCGCGAGAAATTTTTAAAATTCCAGGGTGGAAAGACTATAGGAAAAGAACTTTTGACCAAAAATTTTGCGCGCGTTACTTATACCCCCGACGAATATATCGAAATGTGTACGGAACAAAAATCAGGATCTTAAAGCAGCAATGTATGCATCCTACTTAGTCAGCTAACAGCTCAGCATTTTTTTATATAAAATGTCTACTTTTTTGTTTAAGTTTGATATGGCTTTGGGGGTATTCTGTATAGAATTGAGATAGTCCCTTTGAACCTGATTCGGTTTATACCGACGTAGGGAAAAGCAAACGTCAACTGTACAGCACAATACCTCTATACTGTACAGGCTATCTCTCTTCTTCCCATCAAAGCCGCAAGTAAACATCTTACAACAAGCAAAAAGAATGGAAGATTCAATGATCAAACTTTTAGAGCGGTTGAGGCTTGAAAAACCTCTTGTCCACAACATCACCAATCTGGTCGTGATGAACAATACGGCCAATGCCCTTTTAGCTCTAGGCGCCTCCCCTGTTATGGTACACAGCCCATTGGAAGTACGCGAAGTTGTTGACCTTGCACAAGCGCTGGTCGTTAATATCGGCACCTTGAGTGAAGATACGGCCGAGGCTATGTTGGTCGCTACTGAGCATGCCAATACCATCGGACGGCCATGGGTGCTGGATCCTGTTGGTGCTGGAATATCGGCCTTCCGAAATGATTTATTGTCCAATCTCTTGGATCTTAAACCAACAGTAATTCGTGGAAATGCCTCAGAGATCATGACCTTATACAATTTCAACCAACCGAATACCAAAGGAGTAGACAGTACAACGGATAGCAGGGACGCCCTTCAGTTTGGAAAATTATTGCAGGAACAGACCGGCTCCATTATCTGTATTTCTGGCGCAGTCGACTATATCCTTTCCGAACAATACCGGGTTGAAGTCTATAATGGTCATCCATTAATGACGCAAGTCACCGGGCTCGGCTGCAGCGCTACTGCACTCATCGGAGCATTTTTGGGTATCACAGATCAATATTTTGAAGCGGCAGTAGCCGGTGTATCCATTTTGAGCTTAGCAGGACAACTCGCTGCCCAAACAGCAGCTGGCCCGGGCACCCTGCAATTGAATCTCTACGATGAACTCTATCAGCTCAATGCAGAACGTCTAAAATCAAAGCTCAAGATCAAACAGTATGCGCATTAATCCGCTTTTCCCCTACCCTTTATATTTAGTCATCTCCGCGCAAGATTGCTTTCCGCAAAATTGGCTCCGTGTAGCCGAAGAAGCAATTTTGGGCGGTGTCGACCTGATCCAATTGCGGGAGAAAGATGACGATCCAGCCACATTTTTGGATAAAGCCATTCGCTTGAAAAAAATTACCGATCATCATGGTATTCCCCTCGTCATCAATGATGCAGTAGAAATTGCCGACCAAATTGGGGCATGGGGTGTACATGTGGGGCAAAGTGATTGTCAACCACTTGCTATTCGAGAAAAATATGGACACAAAATGTCGATAGGCTGGTCCTTAGAGCATATGCTACAGCTTGAAAGCCCGGAAATCCCAGCTGCTGACCATCTTGGAGTAAGTCCAATTTTCTCTACAAAAACTAAAACCAATACGATTACAGAATGGGGAATCGAGGGCTTAAAACAATTACGCCATAAAACTGAAAAACCATTAATAGCAATCGGAAGAATGAACCTACGGACTGCTGCACAGGCCTGGAATGCAGGAGCAGATTCCATTGCTGTGGTTTCGGCCATATGCCAAAGTAACGATCCTAGACTGGCCAGTGCACAACTAAAGCAATTATTAACATGACAAAAGATAAAAAATACCGCGTACCTACTGTACTCAGTATAGCCGGTTTCGATGGTAGCGGTGGTGCTGGTATACAAGCGGACACCAAAACGACATCTGCATTAGGTTGTTATGCCATGAATGTTTTAACCGCTCTGCCTATACAGAATACACAGGGCGTAAGAGATATTTACGAAATCCCTACAGCAGCCGTCCGTGACCAATTGGAGGCAATTTTTGACGACATCTATCCCGATGCGATTAAAATAGGTATGGTACACCACGTCGAACTTGTGGAACTTATCAGCTCCTATTTAAAAGAATATAAGGGGCCTATTGTATTTGACCCTGTCATGGTTTCAACCAGTGGACACAAGCTGATTCACGATGATACCATTCAGGCTTGTATCGAACTGCTTTTTCCTTTGGCAACCCTAATAACGCCAAATCTAGATGAGGTAAGTGTCTTAGTGGACGAGATTATTGACGACGTCCCGAAAATGGAAAAAGCAGGAAATAAACTGCTGGCCAAAGGTTGCCAATCGGTTCTGGTCAAAGGCGGGCATCTCCAAAGTCAAGAGTTAACATCCCTCTTGTTTCAGCACGGGAAGCCTCCAATTGAATTCAGATCGCAAAAAATTAACAGCAAAAATACGCACGGATCGGGCTGTTCCCTGTCTTCTGCAATTGCCAGTCAACTCGCACAAGGCAATAGCCTGGATGCTGCAGTGGATACTGCCTTGACCTATATACACGCAGCCATAGCAGCGAGCAAAGATTTGCGCATTGGAAAAGGAAATGGGCCATTAAATCATTTTCACACACCCCTTAAGCTTATTCAATATGAACTGGACTGATAGCGCCTGGAATTCTATAACTTCTATTTATTCGGATATACTTACGATGCCGTTTATCCGTCAGCTTAGTGCGGGTACTCTTCCTCTCGATAAATTTCAATTTTACATGCAACAAGATGCCTTTTATTTAGAGGAATTTGGCCGTGTGCTAGCTTTTATAGGTGCAAAAAGCGCCGATAATCAACAAGCCTTGGACTATTTCGACTTTGGTCGCAACGCACTTCTTGTTGAAAGATCTCTTCACGAAAATTATTTCCGGGGATTTGGTTTAACACCCGACGATAACAGCAACAAGATCGAACCAACCTGCCATCATTATGTCCATTTTCTCAAAAGCGTAGCAGCTTTCGAAAGTATTGAAGTTGCCATGGCCGCAACACTCCCCTGCTTTTGGATTTATAAAGAGGTTGGCGACCATATTGTAGCGACGGCAGATACCCATCGCAATCCCTATTCCAAATGGATAGAAACCTATAGCGGCGACGATTTTGCAAAGGGCGTTATTAGGGCCAAAAACTATGTGGACAAAATTGCGACAGAAACTACTGCAACAAACCGGGAGAAGATGCGACAAGTATTTATAACAGCTTCCCAATTAGAGTATCAGTTCTGGTTAGCGGCTTACGAACGAAGGGTATGGTAAACAAACCCAAACTGTCCGATACCGAACAGCTATTGTTCGGTAATGAGCATTCGGAAAAGTAGATGTAAAACAAAAAAACGATGATAAACAATCATTTACGAAGATTTTAAGGTTTGGCATCACTATTATACTATAGTAGCAGTTAACAAAAGCTGTAATACGGCTACATAAGAAATGATAAAAGGGAAATTAACATGAAACTTTCAATAACAATAAATTTAAACAAATAACAGAAAAATAATGAAAAGAATCTTAACCATTGCCTTTATTTCATTTTTATATGTAGCTCAGGCACAAGAACGCGAAACACGTAAAATCACGGCTCCAGATGCCATTTCATCAGCAACATCACTACGTGTAGATTATATTCATTCTAATCGCAATGAGGTCGTTGTTGAAGCAGATAATCCCGAGCATTTATCCCTTATTGAAACAAGCGTAAAAAACGGTACACTCTATGTGCAGTATAAAAGAAACAGTTCAGTCAGAAATGCGAGAAACAATCGCGTAACTGTTTACTCAAGCAAGATACCAAAACGTTTCTCCGCATCATCCAGCAGTTCGATTCATACCGACGAAACGATTAAGGCCGATAAAATCTCTGTTGACGTCTCCTCTTCAGCTAGCATATCCCTTAAAAAATTAATCGCTGATGATATAAGCCTTTCAACGAGCTCTTCAAGTAAGTTAACGACAGAAGTGAACAGTAAAAATTTGCAAGTAGCGGCAAGTAGTTCGTCTAAGCAAGAAATTGCGGGTAGCGCTTCAAATTTAAATCTGAACACCAACTCATCAGCATCGGTTGATATGAGCCGTTTCACGACAACGAATGCACAAGTACAAGCAAATTCGTCCGCCAATGTAACGCTCAGCGTGAAAGAAAACTTACAGGGAAATGTCTCTACATCTGCAAGAATTGCGTTAAAAAATCAACCGAAAAATGTCCAAGTTGACAAATCAACAAGTGGCAGAGTAGTCATGTAATTTTTAGTGTGGTCTTTAAAAAGACTGTTTATTTATGTTTAATGTTTAGTTAGCTTAAAGGTGATACAATCCCCAGTATCACCTTTGCTTTTTTAAACCGATTCTCTTTTCCTATCCTACTCAACTACAACGGCCTCCTATCATTAAAGCAGTTCTTAACATGGAGTCCAGGTTTTAATAATCGGGTATTCCTGACATTTTCTTATCTTAAGGGTATAAAACCATAAACTTCAAAAGGATGGATAACTTTCTAGCGAGCTGCTTAACAAAATTTCAATATTATAAATCATTGGGTAATAAAACATTTGATCAATTAAGTACTGAACAACTATTTTGGCGGCCAAATGATTCGAGCAATAGCATTGCACTGCTTGTGAAACATTTAAGTGGAAATATGCTTTCACGTTGGACCGATTTTCTCAGTACGGACGGAGAAAAAGAAAATAGAAATCGGGATCTGGAATTTGAGAATACCTGGACAGACCGCAAGGAGCTTATGGATCATTGGAATGCCGGATGGAACTGTCTCTTTCAAGCCATTGAATCCCTCGAAGAAGGAGACCTCAAAAAAATTATTTATATACGCAATGAAGAGCATACTGTCATGGAGGCTATTTTGCGGCAGATTGCACATTACCCCTACCATATCGGACAGATTGTTTATATCGGAAAAATATGTATGGATGAAAAATGGTCCTCCTTATCCATCCCCAAAGGCGCTTCTGCATCCTATAACAAAGAGAAATTCGACAAGGAAAAATAGCAGATAAAATCTCTCTGCTGAGCTTTAAAAGCTGGGTAAGGAGAATAGGCACTAAAAACCCTATTATACGCCATCTAATACATTTATTCGTTGTATAAGGGCAGGTAGTTTTAACAATTTTTCACAAACTTTTAAGTATATTTGTCATACATACAACTATTTCTCTTCATAAGATTTCGTTGTTAAGTACGTTGTTTTAAGACTATGAAAAATTCGATTAAGATCATCAACAATTACGAGTACAAAAAACTATTTCTACCTGATGTTTCGGAGCATAATCTGTTCAATGAGAATAAAATTCAAGTCTATCGAATTGAAAGCTACCTTCGCAGTATCCTGATGCCGGTCATCCCCTACCGTACAACGTTTAATTTCCTCATTTTTGTTACGAAAGGCACATTGACACAGCACCTGGAGAGTGCTTCTTATACATTGACCGAAAACCAAGTCATCAATATCAAACAAGGCAATATCACAGCAACCCTAGCGATCTCTGATGATGTAGAAGGTTTTTTTGTGGTCTATGAAAATGAAATTGTAACGGATATTGAACTAGGTATAAACGATATCAAGTTTTTCAATTCCCATCCTTTTACCACACTAAAACCGCATGTTGCACATTGGATCCAGCAAATGCTGATACTGCTAGAAGAAGAACTTTTTACAGAGGGTCGTGTGATGGAAGTTTGCATCTCCATGATGCAGTGTGTGTTATTGAAGGTAATAAAATCAGATATCGAGACAAAAGCTCCTATGAGCAGACAGTTAGATATTGCATTCCGTTTTCGCGAATACGTCCAAAAGTTCCATATAGATCATAAGAACGTATTATTCTACGCTAATTTATTGCATATCTCCGAAAACTATCTCAACAAATGTGTCAAAGAGGCGACAAATAAACCGCCAAAGCAATGGATCAGTGAGATCAGCATTTTACACAGTCAGATCCTGCTGCAGGACGCTACAAGGGATATTGCTGGTATCGCCTTTGAACTGAAATTTCAGTCTCCTTCCTATTTCACCCGACTATTCAAAAAAATCACTGGGTATTCACCCAGTGACTATAGAAAACATAAGTTTATGGCAGACTAATGCTTTTTCTTAGTGTATGGTAGATTCCAGATTAAATCTACCGCTAGGTAATGGACGCCGAAATCTACTTTGTCATAGCCTTTAATTAAGTCGTTCATATAACCTAGATCCAATCGCAAAGGTGTCTTTGGAATATCTGTCATGTAATAGAAACCTAGACGGGTCTCTTTATAGCCAAAGCTTGACCAGGCACTAACAGGTTCGTAGAGTTTACTGATTGCAAAAAGTCCCTCTGCGCTCAAAGCCAATTCTTGTTTATTTTTAGCCGAAATTTTAAAATTTAGCTGCGACTTCAAGCGGGTCCTCAATTGAAAATTCTCTTCTGTCTTTTGAAAATCAGCTGTAAAGAACTTTCGAAACTCTTGCCTTAAGGTATTTTTCCATTTCAAGCGATCATTAAGGGTAAATGTATACGCATATCGTCCATATAACCTAAACTCTTGCTCGACGCCTTCATTATAATAAGGTGCCGCCTCATCATAGATATTTTGGCGACGATAGCTCAATGCATAGCTATATTGTTGATTCTTGGCAAACTTATGATAGACTTCATGATTTAGCACCCAAATGGCCTGCTTATGAAATGGATTTGAATCGTCGGGCGTACTTTTGGTTCCCAGACCGATGTAGGTTAGTGCCTCTTTGGTTCCCGCACTATCCAGTTTCCGGCGCAAGCCCAAAACTGACCAAGATGCGGTCTTTGCTTTTCCTAATCCCGGCGGACTGACTTGTCCATAGACCGTATTTACATGAATTCCCAATAAGAGCATTATTGGGAATAGTTTTATTAAACGAAATTTAAACATACATAAAATTTTAGTTCACAAAAAGGACTATGAAGTCCCCTCGGCTGATGAAAATTTATTCACCAACCATTTATCGATAAGTTTCACAGGGTGCATGGCCCACATCGCAAAAACAAAAGGAAAAGTCAATGTCGTCCATCCGTTATGAATCAAAAAATGATCAAAATAGGTGGCGATAATTGTTCCGATTAGAACATATACACCATCTCTAACACGGGGGCCGCTTAGGGCGATTCCAACCAAGACCGCATTGAAACTAAAGATGCCATTATTGGTCATATCTGCTGATTCATGTCCATGATGAGAAATGTAAACGCTAATGATAACAGCTGCGAAGCCATAGAGCGCACCCATCGGATTGCTGACGAAAACTCCGATGAAAAAAATCAATCCCGCGATTAAACTGCCCTGAAATATAACCTGACCAAACGCATGCCCTTCAATTAAAAAGTCGTCCATTTCCTGAATATCTACAAAATGCTCAGGCACGGTCCGCAAAGCCAATTCTGGAATACTTAATACATACAACGCAATCCAGGTGATCAAGATAAAGGGAAATGTAAATACAGGTAAATTTTTCTTCAGTGCAAATCCCATTAAGATAGTCGTCAACGCAGATCCGAGGATTAAAGCCCCCCACACCCAAACGTTGGTCTGGAAATAGAAAACTAAAGCAATACCATACAGCGTAGCATTAAACCCGAAGAGTCCATCATTGATATGGTCTTCATCAAACTTCATCAATTTAGCCGTCAATACCCCCACGATATTGGCGAGAATTCCTGCAAAGCCCATGAGCGCCGAATCATAAATAATGGCACCTATAAATAAAATACCCGTCCAAATGTTACCCTGTAACATAATTTGCCCAAATCCTTTAAAGAAAGCTTTGATAAAAGCTAGGATGTTATTTTTCATTGGAATATAATTAGTTGTTATTCAAAAATATGTTGTCCCATAATGCGCTTTGCATTTCTTTAAAAAGAAGATAAAGCTGCTCGGCACCGTAGCCTAAAACGCGAACCATAAAACCGTCATGTTGCAATTCACTAATCCCAAACGCGACGTCTTTAGTTTCACCGTATTGTTCATGGAAAGTCTCGATCCAGTCGCTCGGATTCAAGCCGGCACTGTTGAGATAGATCAAGGTTCCCTGATGCGTATAACCTTCCAAAATGCCCAAACCTTGTATGGGCATACGATCTGGCTGTAACAATACATTATCTTTTACAACGAGCCTGCCATTGACATAACATTCGGTCAAATTCTGGAAGTGATTGTACATAAATTCCTCACCGGACATTTTCCGCCCACAGGTCACGATTTCACTCAGCAATAAGTGACAATTTGAAGCAAGATGCACAATGTTATGACTCAAAAAATGAGACGAATGCTGCGGTACTACAGGATGGGGTACATAAGAAAAAACCGCATTTTCGCCTACATTCACTTCCATAGTTTGGGACGAATGCCCTTTCATATGGAATAGACGCTGATAAGCCTGTGTCTGCAATTGCAACTTAGATCCGGGAGCAATATCCACTTGAATACGGTGGTCATCACCGTCGAGTAAGCCTGGGGATGAGCTCATGATCATCAAGTAAGCGGCATTGTCTTTTTGATATTGTCCAACAGGAACGATACGAAACGGTTGTGTCGCATATGCATCTTTTAAAAAGGATTTTCCTTCGCGATGTGCTATTTTAATATCTAAAGAACAAATCATAATCAACGTAACAAATTAGGCTCCTCAATATCTTGAAGGAGTGCGTATTTTTTAATCCAGCCCACGATCTCTTCCAAACCATCGCCGGTTTTCAGATTTGAAAACAAGAATGGAGAACCTTTACGCATTTTACGCGCATCATGCTCCATCACTTCTAGGCTTGCACCTACATAGGGTGCCAAATCTTTCTTGTTAATCAACAACAGATCTGATCTTGTAATTGCCGGGCCACCTTTACGAGGCATTTTTTCACCTTCGGCAACATCAATTACAAAAATGGTAATATCGGCAAGATCCGGACTATAGGTAGAAGTCAGGTTATCACCACCACTTTCAATTAAAATCAACTCTAAATCCGGGAAGCGGCTTGCTAGTTCATCTACAGCTTCGAGATTCATACTTGCATCTTCCCGTATCGCCGTATGGGGACAACCGCCAGTTTCTACACCGATAATTCGCTCACGGGGTAGCAAACTATTTTTGGCCATATATTCCGCATCTTCCTTCGTATAGATATCATTCGTAATTACGGCAAGATCAATTTCATTCATCAAACGTCTGCTCAATCTTTCCAATAATGCTGTTTTACCAGATCCTACTGGACCACCAACCCCTATTTTAACATATTTTCTATTTTCCATTTTAATTGTTTTTTAAGAAATATAAACTCTAGAATATAATCGTTCGTGTTGCATGCAACGGATATCAAATCCAATGTTGCATAAGCCCACTAAATTCCGTTCAACTGTTAAGGTCTCTTTACAGAGATCAAGTATATCATCATGTAAACCAAAAAGTATATCTTGGCCATCCAATTGCCCTAGTGGCACAAGTTTTACAGCATTGGTCACCATCGTAATGGCGGCATTATAATAAAATCCGTGTAATGCTTCTTCTAGCGGAATTTCTAAAAGTGACGCCAACATGCCATACATCAGGCAGTAATGACTATCTACTTCCTTCTTTTGGATTAATTCACCCCAGGACAGCATAAAATCCTGCTGCTGATAACGACTGAATATTTTATAAATACGAACGCCCAATTTTTTACTGGCATCGCGAATTTCCCTTGGACTCTTTAATGCCGTACATTCTTGATCCAGGGCTATTAGTGCATTCATGTCCCTCAATGAAGTTGCTTCGTAGGCCAATTTCATCAATGCTGCATCATTATACTTCAAATTGTACCACAGGTTATGGCGTACATATTTATCCGCCGTAGCCTTATCATTGACCAGGCCCTGCTGCACATAGGTCTCCAAACCATTCGAATGGGTAAATCCTCCGATTGGTAATGTAGGGTCTGCTAGATGGAGTAACTTGCCCAGAAATGTATTTTTCATTGACATTATTTTTATTGTAAGTATATATTCAAAGGTCAATAAGAACCTTCTCTATTCTTTTGTCCAACGGGCATTACCCACTGCACAAAGTTTTTATTTTCTAAAAGGAACGAAACCGCAATCCTTTTTTTCTCAATCATCTTTTTTATTGATCCGTTTTTTCCATTAGGCTATTAATGAGCTCACACTGCTCGGTTATTAGCCCGAAAGAACCTTCGGTACGCCATAGCTGTTGGCAATTACGAATCCATGAAGGTTTTATCGTTAATGAAGAGCGGTATATTTTTGGTCGAAAACTTCATCTTCTGATGATGTTGCGGATCGACATTTGCATTGAGCGGACGTAAAAGTTGACGCTCGCAACGTTGCGGGTCAAACCCTTGTCTACTTAACCACTCGTACATGGATCGCTCATAAGGCATAAGCAATTCATTTGCCTCCACAAATAGAGGCAAATGTTTATTTCCAATTTCACTGCTGACAAAAGCAGTTTGCAGGAAATCAATTGCCATAACACGGATGGCTTCACAAGGCTTGATCGTTACCACAACGATTTTCTCTTCATCTTCGTACAAGATATCACCCTCCTGCAAACAGGACGTATTTCCCAATAATTTGACGGCAATATCCATTCCCTCCGCTGTACGTAAACGTTGAATACGTTTGGTCGACTCATACCATTCAATAGCGAGCAAATCAAGACGCTTATCAATCTGCTCATCATGAATATTCCTTGTGATTTCCGTGATTATCATTTTTTAATTTTTAATAAATAGATTTTTAGACAGGCCCAAACCTACTGTAGATCCATTGATTCCGGTAATGACTTCGTGATCGTTGGGAATAGCAGGATCTTTGCTGTGCATCTTTTTATAGGAGAGTTCAGCAACTTTGGCTTTTAATGCCCAGCCTTTTCCCAAGGCAATACCGACAAGGGGATATACCCTGAACAAATAACCGTTGTATTTACCATCCACCATGGCTCCGCCGCTTGTCACATGCTGGTCGCCCCAAAGGTAATGCACATCCACCTGGCCAATTAACATGAAATGCTCACTCAAAGGCCAAGTATTGCTGTAAAAAGGGCCTACTTCGTGGGAATGGTCTGTAAAATCCAGTGCCTTATTTTTGGACGAATTGAATCCATAGTTTAAACCCACGTTCATATTATCCGTAAAAAAATACGCAGCACCTACTGGCGCGGCACTAAATTGATGGCCTGCCGTTGTTTCGTGGTAATTCAGTGACCCATAAACCATAATACCTCCCTTTTGCGCATAGGCAGACTGTATCGTAAAACACGCCATTGCTATACAACAGCCTAAAAATATCTTCAAATTTTTCATTCGCGTAAATCGTATTTCAGCAGTAATGAAGCATCATGAGCAGTGATTATTCTCCTCTTTATGCGCTTTTGATCAGCTCATGATGATTTCATCAACATATTGTTTTTCATAGTTTATGGCGTGACATAGGATCACGCCATAAAAAAGTAGTTATAGGGTTAAAACAAGAAGTATCGTTGTCCCAACGAAACTGTATCAACAGGTTTTGACCGCAAGATCTCACCATCAAGACTTACCTCATAATTCTCTGGATTAACGATAATTTCAGGTGTAGCATCATTATGGATCATATCTTTTTTGGAGATATTTCGACAATTTTCTACAGCAAGCAGCGTTCTTTCCAATTTATACTCTTCTTTAATACCTTTTTCCAATGAAATTTTAGATACAAAGTCAAAACAAGTTTGGTGAACAGCTTTACCTAAACCGCCAAACATCGTTCTCAGAATGATTGGCTGTGGTGTAGGGATAGAAGCATTCGCATCGCCCATTTTTGAAGCGATGATCATACCGCCTTTTATAATCATCTCTGGTTTTGCACCAAATAAAGCGGGACGCCAGATTACCATATCTGCAATTTTACCAGGTTCGATGGAACCTACATATTTAGAAATACCGTGAGCAATTGCTGGATTGATCGTGTATTTCGCTACATAGCGGCGTGCACGGAAATTATCGTTGTCCTTACCTTCGTCTTCAGGTAATGGACCTACTTGTTTCTTCATTTTGTCTGCTGTTTGCCAAGTGCGTGTGATGACCTCACCTACACGTCCCATTGCCTGCGAGTCCGAGCTCATGATACTGAATACACCGCGATCTTGCAATACATCCTCAGCAGCAATCGTTTCTGGGCGAATACGCGAATCAGCAAAAGCAACGTCTTCAGGGATTTCTTTGCTCAAGTGGTGACAGACCATAAGCATATCCAAGTGCTCGTCAATTGTATTTTTTGTAAAGGGGCGAGTTGGATTTGTCGATGCTGGTAATACATTTGGATACATCGCAGATTTGATAATATCCGGAGCGTGACCACCACCAGCACCCTCTGTATGGAATGTATGGATGACACGTCCGTTGATTGCCTGGATTGTGTCTTCCAAGAAACCCGCTTCATTCAGCGTATCTGTATGGATGGCAACCTGCACATCATATTGATCTGCAACAGTCAACGCTCTGTCGATTGTTGCTGGAGTAGCCCCCCAATCTTCGTGGATTTTAACACCTAAGGCGCCGGCTTCAATTTGTTCAACAATAGGTTGTTCCGTACCGACGTTTCCTTTACCAAAGAAACCAAAGTTCATTGGAAGATCTTCAACAGCTTGTAACATGCGGCGTAAATTCCATTTACCTGGAGTTACTGTCGTTGCATTTGTTCCATCTGCAGGACCTGTACCACCACCAATCATTGTTGTAATACCACTATACAAGGCCGTTTCAACTTGTGTTGGGCTGATATAGTGAATATGAGTATCAATACCACCTGGAGTTAGGATATACCCTGATCCACCATGTACCTCAGTAGAAGCACCGATAATCATGTTTGGGGTAATATTATCCATGGTATCTGGATTTCCAGCACGACCAACACCAACAATTTTACCATCCTTAATACCGATATCACCTTTCACGATACCCCAGTGGTCTATTACAATAGCGTCTGTGATTACCATGTCCAATGTACCTTCGTCTCGTGTATGGACCGAAGATTGGCACATACCATCACGAACCGTTTTACCACCACCAAATTTAGCTTCGTCGCCATAGTAAGCGTAGTCTTTTTCAACTTCAATAATGATATCAGTATCTCCTAAACGGATTTTATCACCACTTGTAGGGCCAAAAATGGCGCTATAATTTAATTTGCTAACTTTTAAACTCATGATACTTTGTTTTTAAAGCCTTGTTCTTTTACTTTTTTCATTGCATTTGCTTTCGCAACTTCGGTTTCGGTATCTCCATTGGCCAAATCATTGTGTCCATAGATTTTTCTCGCTCCTGCATAAGGAACTAATTCTACTTCTTTTGATTCGCCTGGTTCAAAACGCACAGCAGTACTGGCAATAATATTCAATCGCTTGCCAAAAGCTTTCTCACGATCAAATTCCATCATTTTGTTCACCTCAAAGAAGTGAAAATGTGAACCTACCTGAATTGGTCTATCACCTGTATTCGTCACGGTGATGGTTGTTACTTCTCTACCTTCATTGCAGATCACATAGCCATCTGCAATAAAAAATTCTCCTGGGATCATAGATTATATTTTTAACAATTAGCGAATCGGGTTATGAACAGTAACCAGTTTTGTACCATCTGGAAATGTAGCTTCAATCTGTACGTCGTGAATCATTTCAGGTACGCCTTCCATCACATCCTCACGTGTCAACAACGTTGCACCATACTGCATTAAATCAGCAACAGTGCGTCCGTCACGAGCAGCTTCCAAAAGTTCGCTGCTAATCAATGCAATAGATTCCGGATAGTTTAACTTTAATCCTCTAGCTTTACGTTTTTTCGCTAGTTCGCCGGCAAGATGAAGCAATAGCTTCTCTGTCTCTCTAGGTAATAAATGCATATAAATATTATTTAAATTGTTGTTAATTCAATTAAAACAAGTCATAGCGATGCCACACGACGTATAAAAATCGTTCAAAATCGTGATTAAAATAGCACAGTCGGCCTATGCGGATCGCATAGTAGGCCAATGCTCAGCATCGTAAGAAATGGAATTTTTTATCCCAGAAATGGAATTTTTAGACTTTGGAAAAGAATATATTTTGGGGGTAGGATCAAGCGATCCATATAAGGTTTTCTATTATTCTGAATTTTGAGACATACAGGATAACAGAATACAAAAAGACAAATAGAAAGAACTCCCCAATAGAGCAACTTGCTCCATTCATCTTTTAGATCGATCTGTTCGGTGATATCATAGAGATCATGATCTTTCACCGCGGCGATCAAATTTTCTCGTTCAGACTGCCCCGAATCCTTTTCCACCTGAGTAGGAAAGGTAGAAGACAACCTTAAACTAATAACCGGATTTAGTGCACTCGAATGCGTAGGCATAGCCAATCCCTTCATGAGCAAGGTGCTCAAAAGGAAAACTAAAAAGACTAAAACAAACCTCATTCTTGTGTTCACAATTCTATTATTTGTTGTTCAAATTTACAACCAAAGCGGGCTATCTGACTAGCACAAATCTTGAATTAAATAGTCCAAATTTGTTGAAAAAGCCCGCTTTGAAGTTTTTAGATCACTATTTCAAAATTAAAAAGAGTAACCAACTGATACCATGATATTTCGTGGAGCACCAGCAAATGCCCTAGTGTAGTCAAAACCACCTAAAAAGTAATATTTATCGAATACATTGTTCAGATTCATGGCGATCTTCATTGCTCCTACGTGATAATATGCTGCAGCATTTACGGTTGTATAAGAAGGCCATTGTCCCCAGAGTGCATTCCCATCGCTATCCTTTCCGATACTGTTATCCATCCGTTTACGGTCTACATAATACACACCGGCCCCAAAACCCAAGCCTTTTAGTGAGCTGGTTGAAAACACATATTTTAACCAGGCACTGGCCATATTTTTGGGTGCTCCCGGCAGGGACTGTCCGACTTCTGAAGGAATAGATGACGATTTTACCTCGGTATCATTATAGGTATAGTTTGCCATGACCTGAAACTCCCGCGTCAGCTGCCCACGGACATCTAGCTCAACGCCTTGTGATAGTGCTTTGCCAGATTGTCTATATTCAGGCAGTCCAGAATCATTGATTGCTCCAGTTGCAATGAGCATATTTCGTCGTTCAATTCGGAACAGGGAAAGATCTACCTGCAATTGTTCTTTAAAGAAACCAGTCTTAACCCCTGTTTCAACCTGAAAGCTCCGCTCAGCATCAAATGGCTTATCGGCTCCATAGTCTTTATAATTCTGAATAAAATTGGCTCCCACAGGCACAAATCCTTGCGAATAACTGGCAAAATAGTTGATCTGCTTATTGATTCCATAAGTTACGCCAAAACGAGGTAATAAGGCATTTTGGGTCGCATGAAAACGATTTTGTCCATCAAGAGTTTCAGAAGAATAGTGTTCATGCCGCAAGCCAACGATGAATTTCAGTCGGTCGTCAATGCTGATTTGATCCTGTATATATTTACCCGTTGTTTTATAGGGACTCAAAAAAGGATAGGCTACACCAGTACGCCAGACATAATTTGTCAGGGCATGAGTCGTATACGTAGGATTGTTGAGATCAAAAGTCAAAGGAACAACTTTGCCATCTACAGTTTGTTGTCTAGCTTCCCGTAATTGATTTTCTTTGTCACCACGATATTGCGCAAAATCAATTCCTGCCACAATGTGATGATCAACCCGATCACCGAAGAGATCCCACTTCACATAGCCGACAACATTATCTGTATAATCACGCCCGTGACGATCAAAAAAACGCATATTCATAATTGTATTATGCGGAGCGTCAGCGAAAGTGTTCATTGTCCGGTGTTCATTGACATCCTCTTGATAGATCGATTTCATATAACTTAGATTCAAACTAACATGTTCCGCCAGACGCTGAGACAAGCGGCCACTTAACGAAAAAGTTTTTGAATTATAAAAATCTGATGGTTGGCTCAAGGTAAATGATCTCGGCAAAGCGTAAAAATTATTTTCTTTAATCCCCATCCCCCGATCAAGATAACCGTTGAACTGATTATATACCATGTCAATATCAACTATTGTTCCTTCTGCCGGTTTGAACGTAAATGAAGGAGCAACCATGATTCTTTTCTGTCGATTTACATCGCGGAAAGTCTTTGTATCTTCATAACCTGCATTAAAACGATATAATATCCGTTTGGCACTATCCAAAGGTCCACCAAGATCCACCGTGGTTCGCATCGTTTCAAAACTACCGCCCGCAAAACTCACATAGCCCTTAAAATCTTCTAAAGGTTTCTTCGTCGTCATGTTAATCGTACCACCAGGTACAATGTCACCAAATAAAGAAGCCCCCGGCCCTTTCAATACTTCGATGTTCTCAAGGTTGATTGTCAAGGGCGAATTATAATAACTATTGCCATAACCATAGCCCGAACGCAAACCATTGACAAGCCGGACACCCGTTTCATAACCGCTTTTAAAACCACGAATGACCACATCATCATAGGAAGATGCCTCTGTCACCCCTGCCAAATCCTGTACGAGTGCCCCAGTTGTAAAAGCCTGTTTATCCTCGATAAATTCCTTGCTCAAAACAGCGACCGATTGTGGCAGATCTTTCAGTTTTCCAGCAAATTTGCCGCCCAGTTCCATATTGTTTGTCAGGTACGAATTGTTGCGTCTGCCCGTTACCAACACCTCATCCAAGGTATTTTCGCCGGCTACCATACCTATTCTGACTCCTTTTTTTGCGTTCCAGTTGACGGCATTCAAATCTAGCAATACAGACTTATACCCAATTGCATCTGCTCTTAACTGTACGGGAAAGCTGCTGGTCCCAGCAAAACTAAATTCACCTTGATTATTTGAACTTGTCTGCTGTTGTCCATTTGCCAAAGTTAGTGTTACACCAGAGATGGGGTCACCATTCTCATCCTGTATTTTCCCAAAGATGACTACACCTTGTTGTGCATATACGGCTTCCGATACAGAAGCACTCGCCAGTAAAGCGAAAGCTAACGCCTTCATCATGTTGTTCATTCGAATAATTTATTTTTTGTGGCTTATCCTTTTCAATGGTTAAGCGATTTGATCGACGAATAATTCCATATGTATTGTCGGGAAATTCGATTCGTCACGAAAATCCTTCAGCTGAAATCCCAGCTTATTCCAAAACTCATACGCACCTGTTAGAAATGGGTGTGTATGCAGATACAGCCGCTCAATCCCCTTTTCTTTTGCTACTTGCGTCAATTGTAGAAATAGTGCTGTTCCCAATCCCGACCTGCGATAAGCTGGCTCTACAAAAAGCCGGGCAACCTCTACCGTTTTCCGATGATCTATATTCAGATAGGGAAAGCGATAATCGTAGGCAAGCATACCAATTACACCAATCAATTTCCCCTCATGATCTCTGGCCTGCAAAAATGCGCCAGCTTCCGAATCCAGATACACCGTTGAGAAAGCAAGCAGATCTTTAGGTATTTTATTTGCGTCTAGCATCGGAAATAGCTGTTTCCTAAATTCAATGACATAAGGTAATATGACATCAACATCCTCCTCACCTACACGAGATATGGTGATGTTATTTAAATGAGCGTGAACGGAATGACATTGTTTGCTCGCCCCTTGTTCATTAACCAATATATCGACACGATCCTTGATGCTATTCATAATGTTATATTTATTATCTTAATAATAATGCGGTCTACCGAGCACACCATTTGAAAATCACTGTTTTTTTTATAATGACTCTTTCTGAAGCAGTCGGCGGCTCCGTTAGCGGGCACTTATCTCTATCTCGTTGGTCGTCCCTTGTATTATTCCACAGCCTGAATCAAAAGCGCGGCCAGCATTTAGCAGTGGAACAAACATCCATTTTTTCTGATTTTCCAAACTGATCAAAGGAAGTTGGTAAGTTTGTTCCAATAATTTTCTCACTTGCTCCCTTTCCATACCATCCAGATCCACCAGCGTATTATCTTTCATCAAATAAAACTGGTCGCCAAAAAGGTAGGCCATATTGGGGTCATGCATTACGCATAACACTGTTGTTCCTTCCTTCACCAGTTCTTTGGCCGTCTGCAAAACAGCAATCTGATAGTTTAGATCCAGATGATTGGTAGGTTCATCAAGCAACAATAAATCTGGTTTTTGCACCAATACACGACAAAGCAATACCAGTTGTCTTTCGCCTCCAGATAAAGAAGTATAAGGCTTGTCCTTTAAATGGGCGAGATTAAATTTATTCAAGATCAATTCTACAGCCTCAAAATCTTTCTTTCCGGGAGAAAAACGGGAGAATGAAGCACGACCGGTCAAAATAACATCAACAACTTTAAAGGGGAACGTCGTCTGATGAAACTGGTTCAAAAAGCCTAATTTCAAAGCATTGCTTTGGCCAACTTTCCATTCTCTTCGCTCCGTTTTTCCGATATATACAGCTCCTTGGTATTTTTTCTCCAATCCTGCTATAATGTTGAATAAGGTCGATTTTCCACTTCCATTTCGTCCGAGAATAACAGATAGCTTTCCCTCCGGAAATGACATATTTACATCTGTTAAGATGCTGTCTTTACCATAAGCGAAGGAAAGATTTTTGATATGAATCGAGTTACTCATGAATTCCAGTTAATTTCATTACGGCGCATCAGGTAAATAAATAAAGGAGCACCTATAATCATTGTAAATACACCTATCGGAATTTCAAATGGCATGACAGCTCTAGAAAAATCATCGATAAGCAAAAGAAATGTACCACCGATACTGATATTGGCCCATACGACGATATTGTTGTTGGGGCCAAAGATCATACGGCTGATATGCGGTACAATTAATCCGAACAAACTAATAACTCCTACAGCTGCTACAGCTGAGGCCGTAATCATTGTCGCCACAGCAATTAACGCCAATTTTAATAGCTTCGGATTAACGCCAACAGCAATGGCTTCCTGATCACCTAAAGCAAGAAGATTCAGCTTCCAGCGCAACAGGATAAGTATCGACAATCCAATCGTGATTGGCAGAAAAGCATGTTGTACTTTAGACCATGAAGCCGTATGAAGGTTTCCCATTGTCCATTGTACAATAGCCTGCAGTTTATAGGGATCGCTGATGTATTGCAGCAGCGTTAACATAGCTGTAAACACACCTGAAATAACCATGCCAGCTAGAACCATCCCGATAATCGAGGTTTTTAAACCAGCATTCGACACAAAATAGGTCAGCCCCACAGCACATACACCAAACAAAAATGCGGATAAATTGACCGACAATAATGGAAACAACATGGCCAAAGCAGCACCAAAAGCAGATCCCGAAGAAATACCCAATGTGAAAGGGTCGACAATAGGATTTCTAAATATCGCCTGTAAAACTCCGCCCGAGGAAGCTAGCGCTGCCCCGACCATAAAAGTTAACAAAATCCGTGGCAAACGTACCTGCCATAATATGGTATCCATATTCCCCATAAATGTAGTGGCATTCGTCCCCTTATAAATTCCCAATTCGATACCTATACGCTGAAAGAGTTCAACCAAACCGATATGCTGACTTGTGCCTACCAATAAGGAGAACAATAAAACGAACAGCGGCAAAACAACCAGCAGAAACAGCTTTTTGAAGTGACGTATCATTGAAGTAGTCCTGCTTTACCGTAAAGTTTTTCAAAAGCTACCGTCATATCCTGATCAAGTTGCTTTTTAGTATAATCCGAAAAACACCAATGCCGTACCTGTTTTGCAAACAGCATAAATTTTACCGTATGCGGATCGAATGGAAATGATGGCGACATCACAAACACCTGTTTATTTTTCACAGCCGGCAAAGCTGCAAGTTCCTTTAGATTGTATACATCTGTCAATTTTGAATTCCAAAGAATTATGAGATCTGGGTTCCATTTATAGATAGTTTCTGCACCGACATTTGGAGCTTCCATTTCCAACGGACAGGCATTAACGGCCCCCGAAAGACGAATCGCCATATCAATCAAACTACCACGACCCGATGTTGAAAGCACCCGTCCTTTAGACCAGGCGTAATAGACCGTCTTCTGTTTTTGATCCTTAGGAACAATCATTTTTTTCATCTCCGTTGAAACGAATTCAACAATCTCTTCGGCGCGGTCTTTCCTACCAAGCAATGTTCCCATTCCGATGAGCTCACTAAAAATACTTTTTTCATCCTGGGATGAAAAAGTAAACACCGGAATTCCCAGACTTTCTAATTGGGAAATATTATCCTGATCTGTGTTGAATGTCAGCACGAGATCAGGGTTCAGTGCCACAATGCTCTCCACATTATTGGCCTGTCCGCCAAAAGTTGGCGTTGCGATTGTTTTTTTTGCTATTCGAGGATCTAATTTTGATAAAAAGCTGTAGGTATCTTCCATCTGATAGACCTGCTCGGGAATCCCTACAAGACTATTTCCAGCACCCAACATATAAACTTCATCAACTAGAGAAGGAAACAGTACAACGACACGCTTTGCAGTCTGCTGCAAACGCACTTCCTTACCTCGACTATCAATCGCCTTCACACGATCATTAAGAGTTCCTGATTGCTGATTTTGACAGGCGCTAAAAAAGAAGCACAACAGCAAAAGCAATAGGGGCATAATACGATTCACTTTCATTTAATTATCTTTTATGACTGCTCATTCAGGCCAGTATGCTTATCCATCGCCTTCACACCACTGCTCTGCTTACTCTTTACCTGCTGGCGAATCAAATCTTCAGACAGCAACAGCGCCTCTTCCAGCTGGATCGACTTTCCATATTTTGCTAATACCTGTTCGTAAAGCCTGCCATCATAAGGCAAACGAAGGGATCCTTCCGCTGCAATATTGAATATCGGCAAGTGCCTATTACCAATAAAATAGCCAAAATCAGCAAGTTGAACCAAATCCAACGGGTTGAACCTGATTGTTAACGAAGGTTTGACAACCAAAATTGCCTGCAAAGTTTCTTGATGAAATAAAGCATCGCCATGATGCCATTCAGCTCCCTGCTCCAATTGCATAAGGATAGATTTTCCCCCTATCGTATGGCGGGTTAAACGTCTCTTATGGACTTCGTACCATTCAAGTTGCACTTGATCGACATCAGCCGGGGCAAATGCATAGTTTGCTACAATTTGATCTATTGAAAGTGGCAGCTCATTCATTTTTGTAAATCTTTTTTATTCACACAGTAGTTGCAGGCAGAAGACCTTTGTCATCGCTGTTTATACTGTTCAAACATGGATATTCCTAAATCGAAGGACAGCATAACAATGAATATGGATCACTGTTATACTGGCAATCGCATGTGTCGTCTATTATTTAGCTTCGAGCGCCTTATACTGTTCTTTTTTCAGCTGGACTTTTTCCTTCAGCCATTCACACCATGTATCCAGTCCGTCCCCGTTCAAGGTACTGATTGTAATCACTTCCAGATTAGGGTTCACCTCACGCGCATCTTTCGTGACTGCATCTACAGAAAAAGGTACATAGGGTAGTAAATCAGCTTTGGAAACCAGCATCAATTCGCTTGTTAAAAACATACGTGGGTACTTTTTCGGTTTGTCATCACCTTCTGTTGTTGCCAATAAAGTCACCCGGTAATCTTCACCTAGATCAAATGCCGATGGACACAGTAAGTTTCCGACATTTTCGATAAACAATAGATCTATACCTTCGATATCAATATGATCAAGGGCCTGCAAAATCATTTGGGCTTCAATATGACACATTCCACCAGTCACAATCTGCAACGCATTAATGCCTACCTCGCGCATGCGTACAGCATCCCGTTCTGTCTCCGGATCGCCAACTAAAACAGCAATATTTAGGTCTTTTGACAAACGTTTGCCAGTCTCTTGCATCAAGGTTGTTTTACCCGAACCCGGAGAAGAACACACGTTGATCACACATACATCTTTCAATCTATCACGGATGGCTTTTGCAACGAAATCATTTGCTTTTAATAAATGTAAAGTTGTATTTTCACATTGAACCGAACCTACACGGTTACCTAAGCTTTTAGGGTTTGAAGTATTGTCTGACATGATAAACGATTTTTAGTCTTGTTTAAAAATTACTTTTGAAATATAGAGTTCATTTCCTTGAACGATTGTACTGGAGGCTTGCCCGCAATCACAGACAAATCGATGAAAATGAACGGGAAAATTTTTCTGACAGTGCTCACAGTATGCAATGATGTCATTGACCACTACTTCCATTTCCATATCCTGGTACTGGATATTTTCGGTAATAAAGGCATCAAATGCGTTTTGGATCAATACAGGCTGTACATTGGATAGCAGCCCGGCTGTCACCTGAATTTTTTGAATATCATCTACTCTAGCCTCATAATGCGAGGTCAAAGTGTCAAAAATATCCTTTACTATACTTAGCTCGTGCATGGGTATATTTTAAGAGATAAATTAATTAGAAAAGAAATCACAGATATCTATAAGTTTCTGATAGGCAAGAAAGCTTATGCTTTAAAAGGGGATTTTAATTTGCTCAAACAGCAAAAATCGAGCTATGGGAATAGGCTCCAAATCCAAGGTATATTGGTAACGATAACTATTTTGTATCAACGCAGATAATAACTCATGCCAAAGCAAATCAACGGTGACCAACCAGCTATTCACTAACCATTCCTGACTGATCTCCACATCCATTTCGGCAAATAAATCAACCGAAGGAAATACTGGAGTAAAATTACAATTGTCTTGTTTTTGAAATTTTATCGGGGAACTAAAGAGGTTTAGTTTCGTATTTTTCGAGGCTAAAAACTGCGATTCAAAACTATCACTTTTCAGTACAAGGCTGTTTGCATTTAAATTATTAAATGATAGCAACAGCGCTGTAAATAGAAAAATAAAATGCTTCCACATAGCTTTAACCTAACAAAGTACCAAAGATTCCTTTGAAACCAATACAAAGTTACTACCGATCAAAGAAGAAAAAGTAGCACAAATCTTGAATTTTAT